>JANNPG010000498.1:0-9406 GCA_031399805.1 Betaproteobacteria bacterium
GACTCAACCCTGCAAATGACGCCCGACCGCGTCGCCAAACTGCGCGAGGTCGGCACGCGGCAGGGCAGTAGTTATGCCTCGCGCGAGGAATTCGTCGCGCGCTACCGCCTGCGGCCGGCCGGCACGACCGCGGCGCCGGAGGTCCTGCGCCACCTCGCGCTATTGAGCGGCCGCCAATCCGGCAACGGCAGCTGGCGGCACAAGTTCGATCGCAATGTTTACGCCACGCGCGAAACCGTCGACGGCCTGCCGCACTGGAATCACGTCGGCATTCCGGCGCTGCTGGTCAAGGGCGAGCGCAGCGAGCGCATTACCCCGCAGCTTTTCGCGGAGGTGAAGGCGCGCTGCCCGCAGGTCGATCTCGCGGAAGTTCCCGGCAGTGACCACCACGTCACGCTCGACAACCCCGCAGGATTCGTGCGCGCGGTCAAAGCGTTCTTGTCCGCGCCCACGTAAAAAAAGGACGGCCTGGGCCGTCCTTTTTGTTTGCCGTAGCGCAGCGGAGTTACGGGTTCAGGGTGACCCCGTGACTGAGTCCGGATGCGATTACTTGACTTGGATGTCGTTGGTGACCGACTTCACGCCTTTGGTATTGCGAGCCAGCGCGGCAGCCTTCGATGACTCGTCCGCGCTTCCGGCGAAGCCGCTGAGTTCAACCACGCCGTTGACGGTTTTGACATTGATGTTGCGGGCTTTGACCAGCTTGTCTTTGACCAGCTTGCCTTTCACCTTGCTCGTGATCCACGTATCGTCAACCGGTTGGTCCGAGCCGCGCTTGTCGGCGGTGCGTTCCTTGGCCGGCTTTTTGTCGCCGGCCGCCACGGTTGCCGGCGGCGTGATCTGGATATCGTTCTTGACCGACTTCACGCCCTTGACCTGGCGCGCCAGCGCGACGGCGTGCGCGGCTTTCGCCTTGGTTCTGGCGGTGCCGAACAGTTCGACCGCGCCGTTGACGGTTTTGATTTCGATGTTGTCGGCGCGGACCTGTTTATCCTTGACAAACTTGGCCTTGATTTTGGTCGTGATGACCGAATCATCGATCGGGTGATCCGAGCGAAGCGACGAGGTTGCCCGTTTTGAGGGGGCTACCGCGGGACCCGGCGTCTCGTTAGGGTTGGCCGGTGTGACCGATGGCGCAACTGCCTTGGTGGGATTGTCAGCTGTATAGCCGGCCACGGGCAACAACCAGGCTCCGAGCAGCAGACCGGCGATAGGGAGGTTGATTTTCATGATATTCCTCTATGTAGAGTTGACAAATGGTTTATGTCCTGCGCCCGTGACAACAATCGCGGGCGCCTGATGACGAACCCATGCGCAGGAATTGCGCGCGTTCCTCGTCAGGGCAAGGGGATTCTCGGTGACCGGCCACCGGCCGTCTGTACGGTATCTAACATAGCAATCAGCAGCCGTGGCCCGGATTCCGCCTGCGTGAACTCAATCGCAAGATAACGTGTTCCACCGCATGCGGCGAGGCGCGCTGCGCCCTATGCGCGAGCTTAAGGGCGAATTATGAGAAAATCGCACGTTCAAAAAATAACCGCAGGGTTTGCATGCAATTGCCGCTCGAAGATATCAGGGTTCTCGACCTGACTCACGCGCTCGCGGGACCGTTCTGCTCGACCATGCTCGCCGACTTCGGCGCGCAGGTGATCAAGCTGGAGCCGCCGGGCGAGGGCGACATCGCGCGCGCCTGGGGCGTGCCGACGGCGGGCGGCGAGTCTTCGTATTTCGTCAGCCTGCATCGCAACAAGCGCGGCATCGTCGTCGACCTCAAGCATCCCGAAGGCAGGGAATTGTTTTTCCGGCTCGTCGAGCGCTGCGACGTGGTGCTCGAAAACTACCGCGTCGGCGCGTTGAAGCGGCTGGGCATCGATTATGCGGAAGCGAAGAAGCGCAATCCCGGCATCATCTATTCTTCGATTTCGGGCTTCGGCCAGGACGGCCCGTACCGCGACCGCGCCGCGCTCGATCTCATATTGCAGTCCGAGAGCGGCATGGTCAGCGTGACCGGCGATGAAGGCAGCAGCGGCACGCGCGCCGGTGTGTCGATCGCCGATATGACGGCGGGCATGTATTCCGCCTACGGCGTGATGCTCGCATTGCGCATGAAGGAAAAGACCGGCGAAGGGCAGGAGATCGACGTTTCGATGCTCGAGGGGCAGCTCGCCTTGTTGAGCACCATGATCAGCAGCTATTGCACGGACGGCAAAATACCGCGGCCGGCGGGCAACACCTATGCCGCGCTGGTGCCATATCAGACATTTCACACCAAAACGCGCGATCTTGCCATTGCGATCGCCGGCGACAAGTTGTGGCGGAAACTATGCCCCGCAATCGGTTGCCCCGAGTTGACAGATGATCCGCGCTTCAGCCGCGCGCTCGAGCGCAACAAGAACCGCGCGATTTTGCTGCCGATGCTGCAGAAAGTGTTCCTCACGCGCCCGTACGAAGAATGGGAACCGCTGCTGCTCGCGAACGACATTCCCGTGGGTGCGATCAACAACCTCGCACAAGTCGTCGAGCATCCGCAGGTAAAGGCGCGCAACGCGATAGTTGAAGTCGAGCATCCGCGCGCGGGCAGGGTGCGCGTCATCCGCTCGCCGGTGCGCATGTCGAAAGCGCCGTTCGCCGTGCGCGCGCCGGCGCCCATGCTGGGGCAGCATACGAATGAAGTGTTGCGAGAGGTGTTGGGATTGAATGCCGATGAGATTGCGGCGCTTGCGGCTGCGGGCGTGTTGGGTGCGAGGCCGCGTTAATCACCAGGCGCTGGCGGACAAAGCCGTTGCCGATTGCTTCGCAAGCCAGGACTACATAGAAGGCCGCCGCGCGTTTATGGAGAAGCGCAAGCCGGTGTGGACGGGGCGGTAGTCTCGCACGCGCAGGTTCCGGAACCCAACAGTGGGCAGGAAGGATCACGCAGACGATGAACTCTCAGTCAAGGTTGGTGGCGACTGTCCTTTGCTCCGCTGTATGGGTATGCGCTGCGCCGCAAACTGCCGCGCAGCCCACCTATCCGTCCAAACCCGTGCAAATGATCGTGCCCTACACGGCTGGCGGCGGCGCCGACGTAATTATGCGTGCCGTCGCTCAACGGCTGGCGGAGACCTGGGGCAGAAATGTGGTCATAGACAATCGTGCCGGCGCGAGCGGCATGATCGGCACCGAACTTGCCGCCAAGGCAGCGCGGGACGGCTATACGCTGCTCGGACACACTTCGTCGTATCCCGCCACCGCCGCCATTCGGGAAAAGCTGCCATTCGATCCAGCGCGGGCCATTGTACCGGTCGCAGCGATCGCCAAAACCCCATTGGTGCTCGCGGTGCACCCTTCGGTGCCGGCAAAATCCGTGAAGGAACTCGTGGCACTGGCAAAAGCGACTCCCGGAAAACTGAATTACTCTTCGGCCGGCACGGGCGGCAACAATCATTTCGCCGCATCGTTGTTTGCGTCAGCGGCAGGCATCAGCCTCACCCACATACCCTACAAGGGCGTTGCGGAGGCGTCGATTGCCTTAGTGTCCGGCGAGGTCGAGATGCTCTTCGCGAGCTCCCCCGCAGTCAGCCCGCAGTTGAAGTCGGGCAGACTGCGCGCGCTCGGCGTCACCAGTCTGGAGCCCTCAGCGTTGCTGCCAGGCCTGCCGGCGATTGCGCAAGCAGGTGTTCCGGGATATAGCTACGAACTGTGGTGGGCAATATTCTCGCCGGCGGGCATGGCGGCCGACCGGCGAAATTTTATCAGCGTCGCGATCAATAATATTCTGGCCAGCGCCGATATGAGGAAATTTCTCAACGATCAAGGTGCTGAGCCGTGGTCTCTCTCTACGGCGCAATTAAACGACCTCCTGCCTAACGAGATCGAGCGCTACAAGAAAGCGGCGAAAGCGGCAGGTATAGCGTCACAGTAATCAGAGCGTGACGGTTCTCACGGGCCCTCCGCCGGCGTGATTTCAGCGCCAATGCGATCAACGATCAGTCGGTAGTGCTCGGGCCGGCGATGCGCCGCAAAGTTGAACATCGTGCGCTTGAGATCGGCGGCGAGGTCGAGGTCCGCATTGAAACAGATCACCTCATCTTCCTCGCTGGCTGATTTTGCCGCAATCTCGCCCGTCGGCGCGACGATCAGCGAGTGACCGAACATGCGATTGCCGTCCTCAAAACCGCATTTCGCCGTTTCGACGAGCCAGGTCGCATTCTGGAAAGCCATCGACTGCGCCATGATGAGGTGGTGATGCACGCGCAGCGCCGGCGGTTCCGGATAGGCGAGGTTTTCGCTCGGCGTGTTGAAGCCGAGCGCAACGATCTCGGCGCCCTGCAGCGCAAGCACGCGGAACGCCTCGGGCCAGCGCCGGTCGTTACAGATCAGCATGCCGGTGATCGTGTCCATGAAACGCCACACGCGGAACCCCAGGTTGCCAACTTCGAAGTACTTTTTCTCCAGGTGCTGGAAAGCGGCTTCCGGTTTATGGTCGGCGTGGCCGGGCAGGTGGATTTTGCGGTATTTGCCCACGATCGAACCGTCCGGCCCGACCAGGATCGCGGTGTTGAAGCGGCGCGTGCGGCCTTCCTCCTGAACCAGTTCCGCATACCCGACATAGAAGCCTATGCCGAGTTTCTTTGCTTCGTCGAAGAGCGGTTGCGTCTCGGCGGAAGGAATCGTGAATTCGTAGAATTTGCGGTCGACTTCGGTCTGGTTTTCGTACCAATAGCGCGGGAAAAATGTCGTGAACGCGAGTTCGGGAAACACCACGAACTTGGCACCCATGCCGTGCGCGTCGCGCAGCAACTTCACCAGCCGCTTCGTAGCCGAGGTTCGCGTGTCGGCAAGGTTCAGCGGCCCAAGCTGGGCCGCCGCAATTCGCAAGTGGCGGGACATTATTCAGGCCGCTTGAGAGTCGGCAATTCACGCGAGAATAACTGTCGGCCGCGCTTGAACCCTGCCAGCGGCAGCGCACATTTCGCGATAACGTCGCAGGTCCTTTCCTCGCCCCACACCACGAGGTCCGCTGCCTTGCCTACCGCGATGCCGTAATCTTGCAGCCGCATCAACTTTGCCGCGCGGTCCGTGATCATCTCGAAGCAAACGCCCAGGTCCTTCGGCCCTTCGCGCTGCACGATATTGGCATAGAGATTGGCGATCCGCGTCAGCGAGCAATCGCCGTAAGGCGTAAACGGGTTAAGCACATTGTTGGTGGATACCGTGCAATTCGCGCCGTTCTCGATCAGCGTGTTGCCGTCGGTCACGCCGCGCAGCACCGTGTGCTCCATATGCCGCCCGGTATTGTAGAGATCGGTCGCCGGCAGTACCGCGAGCGATACGCCGGACTGCGCGAGCCGCTTGCCGACGGCTGCCTGCTGTTTGGCCGGCATGCACGAAACTTTGGATCCGTGCCCGAACGCGACGCGGCCCTGCCATCCCATCGTGTCCGTGATCTCGCAAACCTGCGGGTAATCCAGATCGGTCACGTCATGTCCGCCGTCGAGATGGAAATCCACGTCGACGTTGTATTCCTTCGCCAACTCGAAAACGCGGCGGATCTGGGCCTTCCCGTCTTTGTCATAGCGGGGAGCGCCGCCGACCACCGGCGCGCCGCGCTTTAAGCACTTCACCAGGTTGTCGTCGGCGCCGGCTACGCCCGTCCAGCCTTCCTGCAGAAAGACGCACGGCTGAATATCGATCGCCCACGCGTAATCCTTGCGCAATTTCTCGACCGCCTCGAATCCGAGCAACCCCACGTTCGGGTCGACCTCGACTTGCGTCCGCATATGCGTGACGCCGTGCAGCAGGCACTGCTCGAGGGTCGCCTGCGCCCGTGCATAAATATCTTCCAGCGTGAACGTATGCTTGATCGAAGCGGTGCGCTCCATGTGATCGCGGATCATGCGGTCGGGCTGGATCGGCACGCGATCGACGATCATCGCCTTGTCGAGGTGAAAATGGCTCTCGATCAAGCCGGGTGAAACCAGCTTGCCGCCGGCATCGTGTTCCGGTCCTTTCGCCGCGAGCTTGGGCTCTATCGCAACAATCTTGCCGTCCTTGACGCCTATATCGACCGTCGGCTTGCCGGTTCCAGCGTTTGCAAGCCTGGCGTTTCGAATAATCAGATCCAATGCCTTCTCCCTGACTTTTCGTTGCTTACGGTTTATCTCCGATTACCGAATGGCGGATCGGCGATGCTGATTTTCCCGGTTGGCGCAGAATTTATCGTCAATGCGAGCCTAAGAAGCTAGCATGATATGCAGAGTCACCGGCTAGAGCAACCAACTCCTTCCGCCGGGCATCGCCGTCGGCCTTGCGAATCGCGTCCTTCACTAGCTGGAAGTGCGTCGATAGGCTCTTCGCACTGGATTTCGCGACCCGGTTGCGGTTCTTGCGGAACTCGATGATCACAGTGTCGGGCACGATAAGGTTCATCAGCCCATCTTTGATCAGATCCTCAATAATAGACAGTAAGGGTGTCTGATTCTGGTCTTCTGCAAGGTCAAGCCAAACGCTGGTGTCGATCAAAACATTGAACATCTATTAACCCTCCCGGCCTCGAGTGTGGAAGCACGAAAGTTACGCGTAATTGCGGCTTGAGAGCAACGGACGTCCTCTGTCAGATCGAGTCCCGACTAATAAACACGCTACTCCGCGCGCAGCCCCAAGTCCTTCACGACTTTCTCCTACGTGACGTTCTCTAAGCCCAGAGTCAGTAGGGTCAGCGTCAAATTTATTAGGAGCGAAGCGGAATAGTTACACTGACGCCATTAATTTTTAATTTCCCTACTCGGGCTTTATCCCAGCCTCGCGGGCAATGGCCGCCCAGCGCGCCAGTTCGGCGGCAATGCGGATCTTCGTCTGCGCGGGGCTGGTGGTGCCTACGTCAACGGCAAGCTCAGCAACGCGCTCGCGCACCGACGGATGATCGATGGCGGCAACGAGATCCTTGTTGAGCCGCGCAAGGATCGCGTTCGGCACGTTGAGCGGCGCAACGTAACCCCACCATTGGTAAATGACCATGTCCTTCATCCCGAGTTCGCCGAGCGTCGGCACATCTGGGAGCGCATCGACGCGCTTTTCGCCGGCAATGGCGACGGCCTTGATCCGTCCGGTGCGCAGCGTTCCCACACCGCTGGCGAGCGTGGCGATATACATATGGACCTGGCCGCCGCCGAGCTCAATCATGGCGGGTGCCGCGCCTTTGTAGCCGATCTGGTTGAATTTCGTGCCGGTGCGCGCCTGCAGGAGTTCGAGCGACAGATGCGTGAACGAGCCTATACCCGTGTGGGCGGCGGGGACCGCGCCGGGCTTCGCCTTGGCGAGCGCGATGAACTCGTTGAGCGATTTCACCGGCAGGGCCGCATTGATGTACACAATTTGCGGCGAGACGCCGATCATCGTCAACGGCGCCAAATCGCGCGCGAGGTCGTAGGGCAGTTTGAGGGTCGTCGCGGGCATGACGGCGTGCGAGGCCTCGACGATGGTGATCGTGTAGCCGTCGGGGCTGGCCTTGGAGGCCATGTCGACGCCGATGGTGCCGGCCGCGCCGCCCCGGTTGTCGATGACTATGGGCTGGCCGACGATCGTCGTCAACCGCTGGCCGACGATGCGGGCGAGCGTGTCCGTGCTGCCGCCCGCCGGCCACGGCACGATCACGCGGATCGGTTTCGCGGGGAAGTCAGCCGCCGCGACGGCCAGAGACAAACAACCTGCGACCAAACCAACACAACGTTGGAAGATATTCATGCGCGCCCCTAAGTGGCTCTGGTTTCTGTCAGCTTTGAGTCCCGGCTACTATAAGTTACTCTGCCCGCAATCCCAAATCCTTCACCACCTTGCCCCACTTGACGTTCTCTTCGCGCAGAAAGACCGCGTACTGCTCCGGCGTATTGGCGACGATTTCGAAACCCATTTTCGTGAGTTGCTCGCGGACGTTGGGCAGGGCGACCGCTTGCACGATCTCGGTGTTGAGCCGGTTGACGACTTCTTTCGGTGTCGCCGCCGGCGCGAGTATGCCGAACCAGGTGATGACTTCGAATCCCGGCAGGCCCGATTCGGCGATGGTTGGAAATTCCGGCGCCACCGTCGAGCGCTTCATGCTCGTCACCGCGATGCCGCGCATTTTTCCGCTTTTGACATAAGGCATCAACGCCGAAATGCTGGAGGTCAGCATCGGCACCTGGCCGCCGATGATGTCGATGATCGCGGCGCCATCGCCCTTGTAATGAATCGGCACGATGTCGATTTTGGTCATGCTCTTGAACAACTCCATCGACATGTGCGGGGATGACCCGATGCCGCCGGTCGCGAAGTTAATTTGTCCCGGCCGCGCTTTGGCGAGCGCGATGAGTTCCTTGATCGATGTGACGGGAAAGGATGGATTTACCACCATCAGCAGCGGGTTGTGCACGACGCGCACGACCGTGGCGAAATCCTTGATCGGATCGTAGCCGACCTTGGCGTACATGGCGGGCGCGACGGCGTGGGTCGTCTGGCTCGCGAGGTACAACGCATAGCCGTCGGGCGGCGCTTTCGCCACCAGTTCAGCGCCTATCGTGCCGGTCGCGCCGGCGCGGTTCTCGACGATGAACGATTGCCCCATGCGCTCGGTGAGTTGCTGCGCCACGATGCGCGCGACGATGTCCGAGGGACCGCCGGCAGTAAAGCCGACGATGATCCGCGTCGGTTTCGACGGATAGGGTTGCGCGTGCGCGAGCATCGTGCCCGCTAACAGTAGAAACAACGATCGCGTAATCACGCTCATGATTTTCCTTCCGCTAAATTCACGTTTGCACACCAGACTGGAAAAGGTCCAAAACGGAAAGCAGCCGCCGATGAACGCCGATGAAAAATCCAAGGCAAGAGCATGGAAGAAAGAAAACCAATCGACTGATTCCTGTGTTTTGGCATTTCTCTGTGCTCTTTATGGCTAATATTGTTTTTGATTTTATCGGCGTTCATCGGCGTTTATCGGCGGCAAATGCAGTTTTTGATTTTTGAGATGGGTTCAAGTCACGCATGCGCCGCAAGCAGCATATCGGCGCCTTTTTCGCCGATGGCGATCGACGGGATGTTGGTGTTGGACGACGGTATCGTCGGGCAGATTCCGGAATCGATGACACGCAGGTTCGCGATCCCGTTCACCCGGAGTTCGGGATCCACCACGGCCGCCGGGTCGGTGCCCATCTTGCACGTCCCCACCATATGCCAGCTGGTCTGTATCGTGCCGCGCATGTAGTCGAGCAGACCGGCATCGTCCTGGACTTCCGGGCCCGGCCGCGTCTCACGCACGATCAGCGGCTTCAGCGCGGGCATCTGCGCAATTTTGCGCGCAAGGCGCACACCGTCGAGAAACAGTTGCGCGTCGGCCTCGTGCGAGAGGTAGCGCGGGTCCATGCTGGCTTGTTGCAACGGATCCCTCGATTGT
>JANNPG010000509.1:0-6851 GCA_031399805.1 Betaproteobacteria bacterium
GTCAGTCCGCTTTCACCCCCGCAACCTTGACCACCTTCGCCCACTTGGCGATGTCGTCGTTCACGTATTTCTCGAATTCGCCGGGGGTCATGCTCAGCGGTTCGGCGCCTTGCTCGTTCCACGCTTTTTTGACGTCGGGCCGGGTGATGATTTTCACTATTTCGGCATTCAGGCGATCGATCACCGGCTTTGGCGTGCCGGCAGGCGCCATGATGCCGAGCCAGATGGTGGCCTCATAACCTTTCACGCCCGCTTCCGACACGGTCGGCACTTCCGGCAATACCGTGGATCGTTTCAGGCCGGTCGTTCCCAGCGCGCGCACCCTGCCAGCCCGCGCCATAGGCGCCATGGTGGTGATCGCGTCCAGCATCACCTCGACCTGGCCGCTCATGACGCTGGTGCGCGCTTCCCCGCTGCCCTTGTGCGGAATGTGCACGATAGCCACGCCCGCCATCGCCTTGAACAATTCGCCTGCCATGTGATACGGCGTGCCGGTGCCCGAGGATGCGTAGTTGAGGCCCTGCGGTTTGGATTTCGCGAGCGCGAGCAACTCCTTGATCGACTTGACCGGCAGCGACGGATGCACCACCAGCACCAGGTCCGAGTAGTTGATCGGCGCGATCGGCATAAAATCCTTCATCAATGCAAACGGCTTCTTCGGCACCAGCGACTCGTTGACCGTATGGGTGTTGGACATCAGGAGCAGCGTGTAGCCATCCGCGGGCGACTTCGCCACGAGATCGGTGCCAATGATGGAACCCGCGCCGGGACGATTATCGATGACGAACGACTGCCCCAGCGGTTCCTGCAGCCGTTGCGCGAGAAAACGCCCGTAAATATCGGCCGGCCCGCCGGCGCCGAACGGCACGATAATACGCACGGGCTTGTTCGGATAGGGCTGCGCCCAAGCGTCGGGGCCGAGCGTGCAAAATACTATTGCAACCAACGCGTACGGGGCGCGTCGCATGAATTCCATCATGACATTCTCCTCTTGCTGAATTTTACCAGTTGCCGAAACCTGTCAGGCCGCCAGTATCCGGCGTGAAGCCGGCTTGGTCAACATCAAGAGGAGGGAAGGGTCAGGCCGCGTGTGGCCGCTGGAACAACCACTGAAACTGTTGTTTGAACCGCCAATCGGCGAGCGCGATTTGGTCTTCGATGGCGTCCCGCGCGACCGCACCGTGGCTGGTCGCTTCGAGTTTCAGGTGCGCATCGACTCTAACTCAACGCGTTTATGTAATCGACCATCTTCCGGCGCATCGCCGCGTCCGGCAGCCGGCCGCGGCCGGCGTTGAGATTGTCAGCCATGTATTCGGGTTTGTCGGAACCGGGAATGACGCAGGTCACCGCCTCGTTCGCGAGCAGGTATTTCAGGAAAAACTGGCCCCAGCTGGTCGCGTCGAATTCCGCGGCCCATTCCGGCAATGGCTTGCCGCGCACGGCCCCGAACAACCGGGCGCGCGCGAACGGCAGGTTGATCAGCACCGCAGTCCCGGTCTCGGCCGCCACCGCGAGCAAACGTTGCTCGACGCTGCGCTCGGCCAGCGAGTAATTGACCTGCACGAAGTCGAGTTTCTCGCGCTGCATCAGATCGATCAGCCGCTCGTTGGCGGACTGCTGGTCCTGCGAGTGCGTGACGCCGATATAGCGGCACACGCCGCCGGCCTTCCACTCGCGCAGCAACGCAAGCTGCGCGGCCGTCTCGCCGCGGTCGCGGAAACCAACGTTATGGATCTGCATCAAATCCAGCTTGTTCGCGCGCAACCGCTTCAGGGAGTCCTGCATTTCAGCGGTGCAGGCGTCGCGGCTGCTGGTGGCGCGCACCTTGGTGGCAAGAAATATCCGGTCGCGCACGCCCATTTCCGGCAGCAAATCCCCCAGTGTGTTTTCCGCCCTGCCGTAGGACGGCGCGGTGTCGATCAGGCGTCCGCCACCGTCTATCAGGGTGCGAATCACGACGCGGCGCTCGGCCCGCTTCGCCGCATCGCTGCTGCTGTCGAAGTCGAAAATGATTGCGGTGCCCAACCCCACCACCGGCAACATTTCGCGGGTGCGCGGAATGGGTCTGGACAACACGGCTGCGCCGGCGGCGAATAGCGGCACTGCCGGCAATGCCATGCCCGCGCCGGCCACCGCGGCAAACTTGAGCATGTCGCGGCGCGAAAACGATTTACGGGCACGATCAACAATCATATTCAGGCTCCTGTTCGGGGTTGAATTGAAGTTTTGGACGCTGGCGCTGCGGCACGGCGTTCATGCGCGCTGCCGAGCGCCAGCGCGAGCGCCATCCAGCCAATGGCAACCGGCACGGTGACTGCGGCGATCGCGGAAATCTCGAGCCCCGCCGTGCGCAGCGCGGCATACAACCAGCCGCTCACCGCGTCGGCGCCGCGAAACACCACGCCGTCGATCACGTACTTGGCCTTGTACTTTTCTTCGCGCCCGGCCACGGTGAACAGCACCTCGCGCGCCGGATTCGAGAGCGCAAAGTTGGCGGTGCGCTGCGCCGCCTGAAAGACCATGATCGCAATCAACACGGGATGCATGGCGAGTACCGCGAAGCCGAGCGCAAACACCAAAGGCAGAAACGCCGCCGCCGAACCGACACCAAAGCGGGCGATCAGCCGCCCGGTCGCGAAACCCTGCACGATGAGCGTGAGCACGCCCACCGCCAGGTCGATGCTCGCGAAAATGCGCGTGCGCACCGCCGGATCGTCGGACGCCGCCGCCACGATATTGGCCTGCTGGAAATAAAGAAAAGTGCCCGCCAGCGACAGCAGCGATACCCACAGCGCGATGCCCGCCAGATAAGGCGAACGCAGAACCAGCAGAAAACCCGCGAGCCAGCCGCCGCCGATGCCCGCATTGCGCGGGACAGGCGAGCCGGAAGTAACAACAGCGCGCGGCGCCACGGTCTCCAGGCGGTGCGCACACAGCACCGCCGCCTCCAGCAGCGCGGCCGCCACCAGCAGCAGATTGACCGGACCGAGCGAACCCACGAGCCACACCGTGACCGCGGGACCGGCCAGGGCGCCCGCCGAGCCGCCGGCGGCGATAAAACCGAACAGCCGCTTGCCCTGCTCGCTGTCGTAGAGGTCGGCCATGAACGACCAGAACACCGAGACCGCGAACAGGTTGAATACGCTGATCCACACGAAAAACACCCGCGCGACGTGCACCTTGCCGATGTCGAGCGCCAGCAACAGCCAGAAGATGACTATATTGGCGACGAAAAAATGATAAACGAGCGGTATGAAGCGCCGGCGCGGCAGCCGCGCCACCACTGCGCCGAAAACGGGAACCGCGGCGAGCATGACGAGGAATGTGGCGGTAAACAGCCATTGCAGATTGCGCACGCCGCCGGCGATGCCCATTTCGTCGCGCAGCGGCCGCAATACGTAATAGCCCGCGAGCAGACAAAAGAAATAGGCGAATGACCACAGCAACGCCCTCACCTCGCCCGGGCGCACCGCGACCATGCTGCCCACCCAGCCATGCAATCGGGTTCCGTGCGGCATGCAAACGATTGTAGCAGCGACGGTCGGTTTCATCTTATGATTGATGACAGTGCGCGCAGAATAAAAACGCGCCGCGCGAACCGGAGCAATCCTACATCTACTTCATAACCCATCTATGCCCGTGCAACGTTCCCGCCGCGCCCTGCTCAAGTTAATGGGCGGCGCGAGCGCCCTCATGACCGTGCCCGCCTTGTCAGCGCAACCCGCCGCGTCCGCGCCGCTCAGGCGCGTCATCCCGAAAAGCGGCGAAGAGTTGCCGCTGATCGGGCTCGGCACGTACAGGGTCTTCGACGTCGCACCCGCTGCGCCTGAACTCGCCGAACTCAAGGCGGTGCTGGCCGCTTTCGTGGCCGGGAGTGCGCGTCTCGTTGACAGCTCGCCGATGTACGGCCGCGCCGAAGCCGTCGTCGGCGAACTGTCCGCCGCGTCGGGAGTGCGCGATGCGTTGTTTCTCGCCACCAAGGTGTGGACGAGCGGCCGCCAATCCGGCATCCGCCAAATGCAGGAGTCGCTGCGCCTCATGCGCACGCCGCGCATCGATCTGATGCAGGTCCACAACCTGCTCGATCTCGCCACCCACCTGAAAACACTGCGCGAGTGGAAGGAAGCCGGGACCCTGCGCTACCTCGGCATCACGCATTATCACGCCGGCGCGTATGGCGAACTCGAAAGCCTGCTCAAGACCCGCGACTACGATTTCGTGCAGTTCAATTACTCGCTCGCCGAGCGCGAAGCCGAGCAACGCCTGCTGGCGGTCGCCGCCGAAACCGGCACCGCCGTCATCATTAACCGGCCGTTCGCGCAGGGGCAGCTCTTCGCGAAAGTCAAAGGCCGCGCATTGCCCGCGTGGGCCGCTGAATTCGATTGCGACAGCTGGGCGCAGTTTTTCCTCAAATACATCGTCGCCCACCCCGCGGTCACCTGCGTGATTCCCGGCACCGGCAAGGCGCGCCATATGGTCGACAACCTCAAGGCCGGCAGCGGACGGCTGCCGGATGCGGCGACGCGCCGGCGCATGGTGGAATATCTGAGGCAGATCTAGGCTGGATGTTAAGATAAGTATGATTACGGGGCGCTTCTCTAATACAGCTCGAGGCGCTGTAAGGCAGAATCGGAGGGTAACCATGAAACACTTGCCATCGCTTTTTGGCGCAATTAGCAGTTGCTTCGTCGCACACGCAGTACATGGTCAGGCCTACCCGGTGAAACCGATCCGTATTGTGGTCGCTTATGCGGCCGGCGGTCCAAACGACGTCATGGCCCGCGCGGTCGGCCAGAAGCTCGCCGAGCGCGTCGGTCTGCAAGTCATCGTCGACAATCGCCCGGGTGCGGGCAGCAATATCGGCTCCGACCATGTTGCCAAATCAGCGCCCGATGGCTATACGCTGCTGCTTGGTTCGCCCGCTAACGCAATCAACGGGACGCTTTACAGCAAAATGCCGTACGACGCCCTGAACGATCTCGCTGCAGTGACGCTGCTGGCCATCAATCCTTACTTATTCGTCGTGCACCCCTCGCTACCGGCAAAATCTGTAAAAGATTTCATTGCGCTGGCTCGAGCCCGACCTGGACAGATCACCTACGCGTCGTCGGGCGCTGGCGGTGCGAGCCATCTCACTGGTGAGTTGCTCAAGTTAAGCGCAAAAATCGACATTCTGCACGTCCCGTACAAAGGCGGTGCCCCGGCGATGATCGACCTCGCAGGCGGCCACGTCGGCGCCATGTTTGACAACATGATCACAGCGGTACCTTACGCCCGGACTGGCAAGCTGCGCGCGCTCGCGGTCACCAGCCTGCGACGTTCGGAGATCATGCCTGAAGTGCCGACTGTCGCAGAAGGCGGCCTGTCCGGCTTCGAGTCGCTCGGCTGGTTCAGTATCTTCGCACCGGCAGCCACGCCTCGCGACATCATTTCAAGGCTGAACACTGAAATCGCTGCTGTGATGCGCATGCCCGATATGCTCGAACGCCTGAAAAGCCAGGGCGTAACCGCGGTCGGCAATTCAGCGGCCGAATTCGACAAGTTTTTCCGCGACGACGCCGCAAAATGGGCCAAGGTGGTGCAAGCCTCCGGCGCGCGTGCCGATTGAGGTAGCCCCAAATGTAACCGGAACCTGCCATGAACAACGCAACACGATTGCTCGGCGCGATTGAGCGCATGAGCGAAGAGACCGTAGCGCTATTGCAAAGCCTCGTACGTATCCCGAGTATTACCGGCAACGAAGCACAGATCGGCGTCTTCGTTGCGGATTTCTGCCGCGGTATTGGGTTTCAGGTCGAGGTGCTCGAAGCGGCGCCTGGCCGGCCCAATATTATCGCCACCTGGGACAGCGGCACGCCCGGACCAACGCTTTTATTGAACGACCATCTCGACATCATTCCCCCTGGCCCGCTCGAGTACTGGACTCACCCGCCATTTGCCGCCGAAATAGCGGATGGCCGGGTCTACGGACGCGGGACAATCGACACGAAGTCGGGCGTTAGCACGCTGCTGATTGCGGCCAAGGCATTACGCGAATCCGGTATCGGTATCCACGGCAAACTTGTGTTGCTGTTCGTCTGCGACGAGGAGGTCGGCGGCAAACTCGGCATACAGCATGTGGCGAAGAGCGGACGCCTCAAGGCCGACATGGCGATAGTCGCCGAGCCGACGACTATGCAGGTGGAAATCGCGACTAAAGGCCGTATGAATATCGGCATCACCACTCGCGGCGTAGCAACTCATGGCGCCCGTCCCTGGCTGGGACACAACGCGATCGAGGACATGGCTCGGCTGGTGCTGGAGCTCGGGCAACTTGGTGAAAAAATCAAAGCCAAGCATCACCCATTACTCGGACACGGATCCCTCAACGTAGGCATTATCGAGGGCGGCACCGTGCCAAATATGGTGCCAAACAAATGCCGCATCGAAGTGGATCGGCGGCTCATCCCGAGCGAGACGCAGGAAGCCGTGCTGGCTGAATTCCAGCAGGTGCTGGAATTCCTTAGGCGATCCACTCCCGGATTTAGCTCGGAAATGGAACAACTACTGTGGTGGCCCGGCTATGCGATTGATGCCGCTGAACCTATCGTCACGACTATCTGCCACGCGTTCGAGCAAGTAGTTGGACATAAACCAGTAATCGCTGGCAAGGATGCTGGCACTGACGCTTCATGGATTAACACTCTTGGCGGCATTCCTGTAGTCATGTTCAGTCCCGGCAACGGCAAGGAAGCTATGAACGCCGATGAAAATGTGGCGATCGCCGATGTGATCACAGCCACTAAGGTTATCGCCCAGACCGTGCACGATGTACTGTGCTAATGCCAAAAGTAATGAGCGGGCGCACCGGC
>JANNPG010000540.1:0-8083 GCA_031399805.1 Betaproteobacteria bacterium
CGAGCGTGAGCGGTGTATGCCATTCCTGCAAAAACTTCAGGCACGCGTAGATCATCGCCGTGCAAACGAAAAGCGCGACGCACGCCAGCGCGCCGGCCGCGCCTATCCACAGCGTCGCTGCGCTGCCGGTATAGTGCGCGAGTCCATAAACAAACACGATCGCCATGAACACGGGCAGCACGATGACTTCGCGCGACAACCACGACGTGCGCCACATGGAGGCCGCGCGCCAGCCGCGTTCGGGATGCCCGAGGTGAAATACCGATGCGATCAGGCCACCCGCAAGAAAAGCGAGCGACAGCACACTACCGGCAATGTAAAACCCCTTTGGCGGCGGATTTGCCCCGAGATCGAGCGCCGTGGCGAACTCGGCGCCGTAGAGCGCAAAAAACAGTCCTTGGCCGACGCCGAGCAGCGTCGTCAGGAAAATCACCGACCATGCCGGGTTCATGCGCGTTCAAGCCGCATGGACGGCACGCCGCGTTACCATGACGTGACGTCGTCGAGCGCCGGATCGTTGACCGCGGGCTGCGGCAACTGGCCGTCGATCTTGAGCGGGTTGTCCACGCGTTCGAGCTCGTCCTTGTGTATCCTGATTTCCGTCTTGCGCCGCGGCAGATAGTGGTTCGCCGGCTGCGTTCCCCATTCGGGCATCAACGCATAACCGCCGCTGTCACGGATCGCCTGCGAGACCTCCGATGCGGGATCATGAATATCGCCGAAGAGCCGCGCGCTCGTCGGGCACGCCATCACGCACGCCGGTTTGCGTTCCGCGGCCGGCAATTCCTGATCGTAAATGCGGTCGACGCATAACGTGCATTTCTTCATCACCTTCTGGTGCTCGTCGATTTCGCGCGCGCCGTACGGGCACGCCCACGCGCAATACTTGCAGCCGATGCACTTGTCGTAATCGACGAGCACGATGCCATCTTCCGCGCGCTTGTAGCTCGCGCCCGTCGGGCACACCGGCACGCATGGCGGATCCTCGCAGTGCAGGCACGACTTCGGGAAATGCACGGTCTCGGTATGCGGGTACTCGCCGACCTCGAAGGTCTGCACGCGGTTGAAGAACGTGCCGGTGGGGTCCTTCGCGTACGGATTGTCGTCGGACATCGAGCCCGCGATTCCCGACGTGTTCCATTCCTTGCAGCTCGTCACGCACGCGTGGCAGCCCACGCATACATTCAGATCGATGACGAGCGCGAGTTGCGTCATTTGAACTCCCCTTTGCCCGCCACGAAGGCGAGCCATTTGCGCACGGTCTCGCGCGTGCCCGGCGCGGGCGCCGCGGGCGCAAACTGCGGCGACGTGACGCGCGGCTCGCCGTCGGCCGCGCGGTAAATGCGCACACGCACGTCGTACCAACCGGCCTGGCCGGTCACCGGATCGGAATTCGACACGCGCTGGCCGCGCGTGTCCGCCGGCAGTTCGTCGGCGATCAGGTGGTTCAACAAAAAACCCTGCTGGGATTCATTGGCGTCAGGTGTTAAGCGCCAGGCGCCCTGCGCCTTGCCGATCGCGTTCCACGTCCACACCGTGCCCGGCTCGACCGCTTCGCTGTAGCGGCACATGCAGCGCACTTTGCCGTGCATCGATTCGACCCACATCCAGCCGCCGTCCTCTATCCCCTGCTGGCGCGCCGTGAGCGGACTGACGTAGAGGAAGTTGTGCGAGTGGATCTGGCGCAGCCACGCGTTCTGCGAATCCCACGAGTGATACATCGCCATCGGCCGCTGCGTGATCGCATTGAGCGGATATTGGTGGCCGTCGCTCGCCTGCGCTTCGAGCGGCGCGTAGTAAAACGGCAGCGGATCGAAGTAGGTCGCGATGCGCTCGCGAAGCTCAGGCGGCGGGCGCTTCGTGTCACGCCCCTTGCCCTGCGCCGCGAGCCGGAACGTCTGCAGCACTTCCGAATAGAGGTGAATTACGATCGGATCAGCGTAACGCCGCAGCCGCGTGCGGCTCGCCCACTCGTGGTAACCCTGGTTCCAGTTGCGCATGTATTGGTACGACGGCGGCAGCGGGTGCTGGAACACGCAATTGTTTTTCGCGTACATTTCCCATTGCCTCGGATTCGGTTCGCCGACCATGAACTTCTCGCCGCCCTTGCCGCGCCAGCCGGCGAGAAAACCGATGCCCGAGCCGGGCTCGGTCTCGTAGTTGACGATGAAATCGGGATAGTCGCGGAATTTGCGCCGCGTTTGTCCCTGCGCGTCGGTGGCGACAAACGCCGGAAACCTGAGCCGCCCGGCGAGCTCGATCAATACTTCCTGAAACGGCTTGCATTCGCCTTTCGGCGGCACCACCGGAATGCGCACCGCGTCCACCGGCCCCTCGAATTCCGAAATCGGGCGGTCGAGCATGGACATCACGTCATGGCGCTCGAGGTAAGTCGTGTCGGGCAGCACGAGATCGGCGAACGCGGTCATCTCGGACTGGAACGCATCGCACACGATCAAAAATGGAATCTTGTATTCGCCGCGCATTGGACCATCTTGGTGCTTGTCGGCGAGCATGCGCCGCGTGTCGCACGCATTCATCGCTGAATTCCACGCCATGTTGGCCATGAAGATCATCAGCGTGTCGATGGTGTAGGGGTCACCGCGCCACGCGTTGGTAATCACGTTGTGCATCATGCCGTGCACCGCGAGCGGATACTCCCAGGAAAACGCTTTGTCGATGCGCACCGCTTTGCCGGCGCCGTCGACGAACAAATCATCCGGCGAAGCCGGCCAGCCAAGCGCCAAGCCGGCGAGCGGCGTGTCGGGCTGCACCGCGTCCGGACTGTTGGGCGTTTTCGCGAGCGGCGGTATCGCGCGCGGAAACGGCGCCTTGTGGCGGAAGCCGCCCGGGCGGTCGATGGTGCCGAGGAGCGACATCAGTATCGCGAGTGTGCGTATGGTGTGGAAACCGTTCGAATGCGCGGCGAGCCCGCGCATCGCGTGAAACGCGACCGGGTTGCCGGTCACCGACGCATGCTCGCGCCCCCAGCTGTCCGTCCACGCGATCGGCAGTTCGATGGTCTGGTCGCGCGCGGTGATGCCCATCTCGTAGGCCAGGCGGCGTATCGTCGCCGCCGGTATGCCGGTGATTTCCGCCGCCCATTCGGGCGTGTACTCGTCGAGGCGGTCGCGCAGGAGCTGGAACGCCGGCTTGACCGGCGTGCCGTCGGCGAGTTTGAATTCCCCGAGCAGGTACGGATCGGCGCCGGCCGCGTGGTTGACGACGGCGCGGTCAGTGAGGCGGTCCCACCATAATTGGTTGTGGCGGTAATGCGGAATCTTCTCTTCCAGGCTCTCATCGCACGCGATGAGGCCGAAATCGTCGCCCGCCTCGTTCTGTTTGACCAGGTAACCGGCGTTCGTGTACTGCGCGAGAAACTCGCGGTCATACAATCCGCGCTGCACAATCTCGTGGCAGAGTGCGAGCAACAGCGCGCCGTCGGTGCCAGGCTTGATCGGCACCCATTCGTCGGCGATCGCCGAGTAGCCGGTGCGCACCGGATTGATTGAGACAAAACGTCCGCCGCCGCGCTTGAAATTCGAAATCGCGATCTAGAGCGGGTTGGAATGATGGTCTTCCGCCGTGCCGATCATCACGAACAATTTCGCGCGCTCGAGATCGGGGCCGCCGAACTCCCAGAACGAGCCGCCGATGGTGTAGATCATGCCGGCTGCCATGTTGACCGAGCAGAAGCCGCCGTGCGCGGCGTAATTCGGCGTGCCGAACTGGCGCGCGAAGAGCCCGGTCAATGCCTGCATCTGGTCGCGTCCGGTAAAGAGCGCGAATTTTTTCGGATCGGTAGAACGAATTTTGGCGAGACGCTCTGTCATCAACGCGAACGCCTCTTCCCACGATATCGGCTCGAACTCGCCCGCGCCGCGCGCGGCTCCGGCTTTGCGCCGCAACGGCTGCGTGAGGCGCGCCGGCGAATACTGCTTCATGATGCCGGAGGCGCCCTTGGCGCAGATCACGCCCTTGTTGATCGGGTGCGCGGGGTTGCCGTCGATGTAGCGCACCTCGCCATTGCGCACCGTCACGCGGATGCCGCAGCGGCACGCGCACATGTAGCAAGTCGTGTTTTTGACTTTGGTGACCTGCCGGTACTCGCCAGGCGGGCGCTGCTGGATGCGAATGGGGGTCATGGACAGTGTCCGTAGCGGCTGCTCATACTAGCAACATTGCCCTTGCACGTGTTTTCGATTTTTTTATGTTCGCATAACATTTCAGCCGTCGCCCGGCTGACATCGGCGATTGACCGCAGGCGCGTTTTCCGGTTATTGCGGCGCGGCGACATCCACGGCGGTCGATGCGGCGGCTTGCCACGCATCCCGCGCTTTATTGCTAAGATGGCTAAAAATGCCGCACGGATCGCGCGCGTCCCTATGTACGCTCAATCAACTGGAGGAAGCTCATGAAATCATGGTCCGGGTTAGTTTTGCTGGTGCTGGGAACGCCGGGATCCATCGCGGTCGCGCCTGCCGCCGAAACGACGGGTTATCCGGCGCGCCCGATCCGCTGGATCGTGCCCGTGCCGGCGGGCGCGACCACTGATATCGTGACGCGGCTGGTGGGCCAGAAGATGAGCGAAAGCTGGGGCCAGCAGGTGATCGTCGACAACCGCGCCGGCGGCGCGATGATCATCGGCAGCGACATTATCGCCAAGGCCACCCCCGACGGTTACACCATCGGCACGCTGCTCACGCCGACCATCGTCAATCCGTTCGTGCTGAAAAACCTGCCCTACGACACGTTGAAGGATTTCACGCCGGTGTCCCTGATGGTGATGGTGCCCGGCGTGATGACCATGTTTCCCGGCGTGCCCGCCAACAACCTGAAGGAAGTGATCGCGCTCGCCAAAGCCAGGCCCGGTACGCTCAACTACGGCTCGCCGGGACCGCTCACGTCCGGTCATCTGTCGATGGAAATGCTGAAGCTGACCGCGGGTATCAACATGACGCACATCCCGTACAAGGGCGGCGCGCCGGCAATCGCGGACATGATCGCGGGACAAATCCAGTTTCTGATCAGCGGCCCGCCGGGCGTGCTGCAGCACATCAACAGCAAGCGCCTGAAAGCAATTGCGACCACCGCGGCCAAGCGCTCGCCGGGGCTGCCCGACACGCCGACCTTCGCCGAATCCGGGCTGCCGGGTTTCGACACCTACGAATGGTACGGCGTGTTCGCGCCGGGCAAATTGCCGAAGGACGTGCTGGCAAAATTGAGCCACGAAATCGCGCGCATTATCAAATTGCCGGAAATGAGCGAGAAGCTCTCCGTGCAAGGCGCGATTCCCGTCGGCAGCACGCCGGCGGAATTTTCCGCATTCGTGAAAAGAGAAATGGACACGTGGGGCAAGGTCGCGCAGCAGGTTGGTTTAAAACCCGATTGAAGCCGGGAGGGTGTGAGAGGGTGAGGGCGTGAGAGAGTTAAGAGCCTCACGGTTTTTTCAACGAGCGGCGCAGCGCATAGAGCATCTTATCGATCCGGTCGAGAATGGAATCTACTTCCGACCTGACCTTCGCAGTCACGAAACCCAGTTGCTGAGATAAGTCGTATTGCGTATCCAGTTCGCTCAAGGAGCTTCTCGCGATCGAGAGGAAATGCCGCAACTCGTTAGCCGAGCTTCTGGCGGCGCCTTCGGCAATATTGCTTGGAATACTTATTGCTGCGCGCGCTTGCGTGCGCGCGTCACCGCGGACGGTCGGTGGCACGTTGGTAACACTGTCAGTTTCAATGTCCCGAGGGTGCATGATTCTGGTAATTCACTTGAAGCCAATGCCGATGGCTGCTTGCGAACCGAAAGAGGTCGTTCGCGCTGACCCTTTATCCGTTGGTCAGGGTTTTCGCGCGTGGCCGCTGTCCACCCTTCCCGCATCGGAGTAGATTGTCCGGGGTCGGCTGGAAGTCGAGTAGCCGTTTCTAGGCGCGCGCCCTAGAACCCCGGCAAAAGCACATTCACGGAGGGCTCTGCATATGATGTCACGTCGCCGTTTCATCGGCAGCACGCTTGGCGCAGGCCTGGCTCTTGCAGCGCAGGGCTGCGAGCAGATGGCCGCGCAACCCGAGCGCAAGCGAACAATCGTGGATGCCCAGGTCCACCTGTGGAAGGCGAATACTCCGGACTGACCTTGGGTTCCCGGCGCCGTGCCCCAGTTGCCGGAGCCGTTCACGATCGAGAAGCTTGTGCCGATGATGAACGAGGCCAGCGTCGATCGCGTCGTCATCGTCCCGCCGTCATTGTCCGATCGAAACGACTACGGTCTGGAGGCTGCCAGGAGGTATCCCAACCGCTTCGCCGTCATGGGGCGCATCGCGCTGAAGAATCCGAAATCGGCGGCGCTGCTGCCCAAGTGGAAGGAGCCGGCGGGAATGCTTGGCGTCCGGGTGACGTTTAACCGCGAAGCTGCCGCCTGGCTCACGGACGGCACCGCCGACTGGTTCTGGCGGGCGGCCGAGAAGGCCGGCCTTCCCGTCATGTTTCTCACAAGCGGTACGCTGCCGCTGTTCGCTCTCGTCGCGGAACGCCACCCGCGGTTGACTTTGATCATCGACCACATGGGCCTCTCGTCGGAAGTCGTGAAAAACAGGACGATCCCGGCCGTCATCGACCAGGCCGTCGCGCTCGCTAAGTACCCAAACGTCAGCATCAAGATGTCGGCGGCCCCCAACGCTTCGCTCGAGCCATATCCGTTCCGCGATATGACTGTGCACCTGCGCCGCATGTTCGACGCCTACGGTCCGCAGCGCTGCTATTGGGGGACCGACCTGACAAACTCGTTCGCCAAGGCCAGCTACCGCCAGCGCATCACCCATTTCACCGAGGAACTGAATTTCCTGTCGGAGAGCGACAAGGACTGGATCATGGGGCGCGCGATCCTTGCGCGCCTGAACTGGGCCTGATTTTCCTGCGCCCGCACTACGATACATTGTCCATCCTGACCATGTCCGCTTTCATCGTGGCCGACAAGTCCTGCGGTGTGCCGCCGAACAACGGCTTGCATAGCGACGCACCGCAAGCGGCGCGCGCCTGAAGCCGGAACGTTAGACGGCGACGAGTTGACGCTGGTATACTTTGCGCCATGTTTCCAACTATCGAAGCCGAAGTCGACGAGAAAGGCCAAATCCGGCCGAAAGAGCCGTTTACGCTGCCGCCTGGGTCGCGCGTGCTCATCACTGTTCTAGAATCTGATGGCTCTGAGCCCGCACTCCTGAGCGAAGCCGCTTTAGCTGCCGATTGGGGACGCCCCGAGGAAGAGGCGGCGTGGTCGCACTTGCCCCGGGTTTAGTCGTTCTCGTTCGTTTCCCATTCTCGGATCTTTCTTCCTCCAAGCTGCGTCCTGCCGTCGTATTGGCGCATGCCGGTGGTATGGATTGGGTACTCTGTCAGGTCACCAGCAATCCCTACGGAGATCCGGTCGCAATTGCGTTAACACGCAGTTCCTTTGCGTCTGGCGGGCTGAACCGCGATAGCTTCGCGCGGCCGGGAAAACTCTTCACCGCGAGCGCCTCAATTGTCATCCGCGAAGCGGGGGCGCTGCTTCCAGTAGCTCACCGCGCCATCGTACAAAGGGTAATAGAGCTGCTTCAATCGGGGCTCCAATGAAGTCACCGTCTAACTTTAGGTGGAACGGACGGGCCGCCAGCGCCGTGCCATCATTGATCGTGATGCCGGCCCGCCGTTCGCCAGAACGGTTGGGCACCATGATTCGCGACGCTGCTACCAAGTTGGAGATCGCTAGGGACTGGGCTGGTGTCCGCAAGTTGACATCGAGCGTTCATCAGTCGTATATGATTCCTGGCGCGGGATTCATCAATGTGGGTCGCCCAGAGGATTCCTTCAATCTCCCCTTCCTGCTCGCCTATGCTGTCCTTGATCAAGCATTGAACGAATTCATTTGCCAAGGAGAGTTCAACTGCAGATCGCGGCAGCTTGGCGAGAAGATGCTTGCGTCCCGCTCATTCCTTCCATGGCAAGACTACAGTCGGGTAGATGCTGGACGCGAAGCCCGAAATCGGCTCGCTCATGAGGCGGTCCTTCTTCCAAGAGCTAGCTGCGTCGAGTTTGTTGAAGCTGTGGAGC
>JANNPG010000574.1:0-2088 GCA_031399805.1 Betaproteobacteria bacterium
CGGTTTTGACCCACTTGCCGTCTACCTTCGCTTTGGTTTAGCGGGGGTTGTAACGGAAGTCGAAATCGGTCACGTATCGCTGCAAGTGCTGCGGGCTCACGCAGTGAAACGTGCCGTAGATGCCGCGCTTGAGGATTGAGAAGTAGCCCTCGACGGTGTTGGTAGTGACATCGCCGCGCACATATTCGCCAGCCTCATGATTCACGGTCTCATGGCTGGCAACCAGCGTCTTGAGGCCGCGCAACGGGCGCTCCGCGTCTGTGATAAGGCGCGTCTTGGCGACGTTCAATTGCTGCGAGAGGTAAGGACGGAGATTGTCAGCCGCAATGGTCGCCAAATGCGACGTGGAGCGCACCTTGCCGGTTTCGCGCTCAACCAGCGAGAAAACCATCGTCTTGCCACGGCCACCAATGTTTCCTTCGGTGCGCTTGTTGCGGTGTTTGTTTTTCTCTTTCCCGCCCACGTAGGTAGCGTCTGCCTCAATCGTGCCGCCGCCGGACGAGAACATACCGCCCGGAGCCTTCATCGCTTCGCGCAGGCGGTGTGTCATGAACCAAGCCGTCTTGTAGGTAACGCCAAGCATGCGTTCGATTTGCTTACTACTGATGCCTTTCTTGCTGGCAGCCATCAACGTGGCAGCCAAGAGCCACTTGTCCAAGCTGATCTTGGAGCGCTCAAAGACGGTCCCTACGGTTACGGTGAACTGGTCACGGCAATGGCCGCAGTCGTATACACCCGGACGGTGCGCTTTGCCTTGAAGCTTGCTGATACGGTCTACCGCGCCACAGTGCGGGCAAACCGGGCCACGCGGCCAACGGACAGACTCAAGGTATTCGCGTGCCGCTTCCGGGTCGTTGTAGCGCGGTTCTTTGAAGAGGTATTCAGCCATGACTTTCTCCTAATGTATGGCCGTATGGTGATCGCTTATGTTGTCTTTTTCAAGTATACATTTCCCCTTGAAGGGGAAGGAGAGCTCGGATCGTTAGCAACATAATATTGGTTAGAAGGACCTTAGCCTGCGCTTCGTGTTTTTTTCTCCAGGAATCTTGACGGGTCCAGCGCCTTGAGCAAGCTGCGCTCGACCGGCATGGGTTCGCCGGTGATGCGGCTTGCCACGATTTCCGCCGCCAGTGCAGCCCAGGTCATGCCGCGCGATCCGAGAGCCAGGCAGGCGAATAGCCCGTCATCGCCGTTCTTGTGGTGCGATTGCGGATCCGTCAGTGTGCCCAGCACCGGTAACCGGTCGAAACTCATCGCCCGGAAGGCAACGCGTCCCCCCAGCATTTCAGGCGTGATGCCGTCACCGAATCCGGGCAGCATCGCATCAAGCCGGCGCAGGTTCGCCGCGTGATCCTCGGTGCGCATTTCCGGATCCAGCATGTCTTCATTGAAGCTGGCACCGATGCAGTGCATCGCGTCGATCGCCGGCGTAACGTAACCCTCTCGGCACACCGCAATTCTGAGATTGCGGCCCGGCCGCTGGCGTATCGTGCTGATTTGCCCGCGCACGGACCGCAGCGGCAGCCAGGCCGCCTGAGAAAACCGATTCGCCGTATTGGCGTTGGCCAGCACGACAACCGGCGCGCTAGCCAGCACTTCGCCAGAGCCATCAAGTATTTCCCATCTGCCGTCTGCACGCCGCAGTCCCGCGACATCGTGCCCATATAGAAAACTGACCAAGCTTCCCGATACGACGACATTCGAGCGGCACATGCTGGCGGGATTCGCCCACACCGCCCGGGGAAACCAACATGCCGGTCCGGCGACAGGCGCACCTGCAAGCTCTGCCGCCTCACGAAGCTGTACGACTTTTACCAGGTCGGCCGGCAAGGCGAACTGCTCGACGATACGTTGTTGTTTGTCGAAGTGATCGGGATCGCGGGCCAGTTGCAATACGCCGCCCTCACCATGAATCGGTCCCCTTCCCAGTTTCTCCAGCGCTGCCTGATGCCGGGTCGCGTAAAAAAACGCAGCCGAGGTAAAGCGGCTGTGCAGGTTCCAGTCGAGCGAGAACACCGGCCGCACCAGTCCGGCGGGATTGCCGGATGCTTCCTGTGCCGGTGCTTGATGGCGATCGATCAACTGTAC
>JANNPG010000617.1:0-8117 GCA_031399805.1 Betaproteobacteria bacterium
CCCCCGCGGGTACTTCCTTCGGGGCGTCCCCCGTGGGGACTTCCTTCGGGGCGTAGCGCTGGCGACTCGCCTGAATTCAGGTCGGTGCAGGCGGGGGCGCCTGCGCTACGCCCCGAAGGAAGTCCCCTCGGGGGACGCCACGAAGGAAGTCCCCTCGGGGGACGCCCCGAAGGAAGTTCCCTCGGGGGACGCCCTGGAGGAAGCCCCCTTGGGGGACGATTGCATTGCGATGACGATGACGTACCTCTCATTTGAAAACGCGATCTTATTATGAGATGAGTTCCGGTTTCCATTTTCCCCGGCGCTGTTCTATTATCGCAGACCTTATCGACCACCGTCGCCTGCCCGCCAGTCGCGCCGCGGCCCGTCCGAAAGCCCGCCTTGACCACCGACCGCAGCACCTCCCCCGCGCCCGCCGAGCCATCGTTCGCGGCGCTGCGCCACCCCGCGTTCCGCGCTTACTTCATTACCTCCGCGCTGGCGATGATGGCCGACAGCATCGAACACGTGATCAGCTACTGGATGATGTGGGAGAAATTCCACTCGCAGGCGCTCGGCGGCTTCGCGGTCGTTTCGCACTGGCTGCCGTTCCTGGTGTTCTCCGTCTATTCCGGCGCGCTTGCCGACCGCTTCGATCCGCGGCGCATCATCCAGCTCGGCATGGTGTGCTTCATGGGGGTCTCGCTGGCCTGGGGCTATCTGTTCGTCACCGACACGCTGGAAATGTGGCACGCGATGGTACTGCTCGTCGTCCACGGCTTTGCCGGCGTACTGTGGGGGCCGGCGAGCCAGCTCTTCATCCACGACATCGTCGGCCCGGCGCAACTGCAAAGCGCGGTGCGCCTGGCCGCGACCGCGCGCATTCTGGGCCAACTGATGGGCCCGGCGGTCGGCGGCGCCATCATGCTGGTATTCGGCCCCGCGCATGGCATCCTCATCAACGTGCTGATCTATCTGCCGCTGCTCCTGTGGCTGTGGAAAGCGCCGTTCAAGCCGCGCGCCACGCACGCCGCCGCCATGCGCGGCCTCGCCGACATCGTCGCGGTGATTCGCGCCATTGCCGGCAATCGCACCATCGTATCGATGACTTTGCTCGCCGGCGGCGCGTCTTTGTTCGTCGGCAACGCGTACCAGGCGCAGATGCCGGAATTCGCGCACGACCTGGGCCACGGTCGCGCCGACATCGCCTACAGCATGTTGCTCGCCGCCGATGCCGCCGGCGCGCTGCTCGCGGGCGTGGTACTCGAAAGCCGCGGTTTCCTCAAGGCGCGGCCGAAAACCGCCTTCATACTGGCGATGCTGTGGTGTTGCGCGATCGGCGGCTTCGCCGCGGCGACGAGCTACCCGCTCGCGTTCGCGTTGCTGTTCGTCGCGGGGTTCGTGCAGCTTTCGTTCAGCGCGATGGCGCAGACGCTGGTGCAGATCAACGCACCGGCGCACATCCGCGGCCGCGTGATCGGGCTCTTCAGCATGTCGGGGTTAGGCATGCGCGCGTTTTCGGGGATCACGGTCGGCGTTCTCGGCGGCTTCATCGGCGTGCACTGGTCGCTCGCGTTGAGCGCGCTGGGATTACTCGCGATCACCATCGGCTTGCTGGCGTTCACGCTGCGCGGCGCGTCCGCCCGCAAAACCCGCGTGGGCTAGGCATGCGGGGCATGCGAAAGTCTAGAAGCATTTTTCCCGGTGGCAGGCCGGGGGCTGGTTACTTTTCTCTTGGCCGCGCAAAAGAAAGTAGCCAGCTGCCGGGCTGCCCCCGGCGAATTAGGCAATAAAAGCCGTCAAGCTGCCCTCGGCAAACTAAATCTTGAACACGCGCTGCGCGTTGCTGCCGCGCACCTGGTCGCGCCGCGCGGGCGCGAGTGCGTCGATGAGCGCGAGCGTGCCGGTCATATCGCTGATGTTATGCGGGAAATCCGTGCCGAACAATACGTGCTCATCGCCGAACGCTTTCAAGGTACTGCGCAAGGCATCGTCCGAATACAGCACCGAGTCCGCGTAAATGCGCTTGAGGTAAGTGCTGGGCTTGGCCGAAATATTCGTGCGGCATGCCGCCACGGTGGTGTGGCAACGATCCAGCCGCGGCGCGAGGAAAGGCAGCGTGCCGCCGCCGTGCGCGACGATCAGCTTGAGGTTGGGATAACGGTCGAAGAATCCGTCGTAGATCATGCGCGTCACGGCCAGCGTCGAATCGTAGGTGAAGCCGACCGATGCGCTCAACTGGTAGGCGGCCATGTCCATCATGCCGCAGCCGCACGGCACCGTCGGATGCACGAACACCGGCAGCGCGCGGCGGTCGATCTCGGTCCAAATGGGTGCGAACAGCGGATCCGTGAGTGATGCGCCACCGACATTGGCGAGCACGACCACGCCGACCGCGCCTTTCTTGAGCGCGCGCTCGAGTTCTGCCAACGCGCGGTCCGGATACTGCATCGGCAGCGACGCCATCCAGCGGATACGCTTCGGATTCCTGGCGTTCGCATCGGCAAAGCTGTCGTTGATCGCGCGCGCAGCCTGCGAGCTGGCATCCGCGTCGCCCCAATAGACATTGGGGCCGGTCAGCGAAAGTATCGCCATGTCGACACCCGCCTCGTCCATCGCCTTGAAGCGCGCTTCGTAATCGAACATGCGGTCTTCCGGCGTCATGAACGGCACGCCGTCGTAGTGAATGACGAGCTTGCCGCCCACCACCTCTTTAATGGTGAAACGCGGCGCGCTGTGCTGCTTGAACAAGTCCAGCCACTCCTGGCACAGCATATGGGAATGCACGTCGATCGCGATTTGCAACGGAAAACTCCTATATAAGATGGTCAAACTCCCTCCCCTTCAAGGGGAAGGTTGGGATGGGGATGGGTTATATATCCCAATAATATTAACTCATCCCCACCTCGGTCCTTCCCTTGAAAGGGAGGAAGAAAGACTTACACGACGACTATTGCAGTTGTGCGCCGCTGTCGCGCAGGACTTTTCCGAGGCGCGCGTGTTCCGACCTGATGTAATCGGCGAACTCAGATGGACTGCCTGCGATGATTTCCGCGCCGTCGAACGTAATGCGTTCGCGCGCATCGGGCAGTTGCAGCGCCTTGCGCAGTTCCGCGTGCAATCGAGTCACGATCTCGGTTGGCGTCTTCGCCGGCACCACCACGCCCTGCCACGGATAGAACACGCAAGTCTTGCATCCCAGCTCGACGACCGTCGGCAGGTCCGGCTGGTTCGGGATGCGCTTCTCGCCGGTCTGCACCAGCGCGCGCAGCCTGCCCGCCTTGACGTTGGCGAGGCTGCTGTTGTCGAACATCATCGTGATGTTTCCAGCCAGGAGGTCGATGACCGCCGGCCCGCCGCCTTTATAAGGTACGGCGATCGCCTTTATATTGTTCGCCGCCTTGAACAACAACATCGCCATATCGGCCGGGCTGCCCGTGCCCTGCGTGCCGTAGGTCAACTGATCCGGCTTCGATTTCGCGAGCGCGATCAGGTCGCGCGCCGATTTGACCGGCAGCGACGGATGCACCACCAGCACCATCGGTATACGCGCTATCAGTATTACCGGCGTGAAATCCTTCAGTGGATCGTACGGCAGCGTTTTATAGAGATGCGGATTGATGGCGAGCGTCGTGCTGGTCGCGAGCAGCATCGAGTAACCATCCGGCGCTGACTTCGCGACATTCTCCGCTCCGATCAGCGTCGCCGCCCCGCCACGGTTCTCCACCACTATCGTTTGCCCCATGCTTTCCGTAAGCTTCGCACCCAGCACGCGCCCTATCATGTCGGTGTTGCCGCCGGGGGCGTAGGGGATTACGAAGCGGATGGGGCGTTGGGGGTAGGTTTGGGCGGCGGCGTTTGCCGCGGCAACCAATATGAGCGCGCAAATAATTTTCGACCATGAGTTTTTTTGGGTCATGCGAAAGTCTAGCAGGCAACGTAACCGCTTGCAGCGGGATTTCCTTCCTCCCCAACCCCTTGGGGTAAACTATTCCAGCGGCATGCCTTCAAAGGCCCCGCCCGGCGCCGCAAAAAAACAAGGGGGAAAGCAATGCGTACGATTTCAGCATGGATACTTGCCGCGGCCGTGGGCGCACTCTGGGCAGCACCGGCCGGCGCGCAGGAAAGCGGCACACTCAGGAAGATCACGGACAAAAAAGTCATCACACTGGGCGTGCGTGAAGCGGCCACCCCGTTTTCGTACCTCGACGCGAACAAGCAGTACATCGGCTATTCCGTCGATATCTGTATGAAGATCGTCGAGGCCGTGAAGGCCCAGCTCAGGATGCCGGAGCTCACGGTCGCAACGACGAAGCTGACCGCGGAGGATCGCATCCCGATGCTCTTGAACGGCGACATCGACCTCGAGTGCGGCTCGACCACCAACAGCGTCGAGCGGCAGAAAACGGTCGCCTTCGTAGTGACGACTTTCTTCACGGGCACCCGTCTGCTCGTGAAACCGTCGTCCCTCATCCGGCAATACAAGAACCTCAAGGGCGGGATGGTGGTCGTCACCACGGGCACGACCAATGAGCGCGCGATCAAAGACTACAACCAGCAGGAATCGCTGGGCATGCGTTTCATGCAGGTGAAGGACCACCGCGACGCGCTGGCCGCGATCGAAAAAGGCACCGCGGCGGCATTCCCGATGGACGACGTACTGCTCTACACGATGCGCACCAACGCGCTCCATCCGTCCGAGTATTTGATCGTCGGCGAATTCCTGACCGACGAACCCTACGCGATAATGCTGCGCAAAGACGATCCGGCGTTCAGGAAGCTCGCGAACGACGCGGTGATCGCGCTCTTCAAGAGCGGCGAGATCAACAAGATTTACGCGCGCTGGTTCGAGTCGCCGATTCCGCCCAGGAACATCAACCTTTACATGCGGATGAACGACACGCTCAAGGGATTGATTCGCAATCCGAACGCCGACGGCGTCGACGCCTGCGGCCGCATGCAGTGCGCGATGAAACTGGTGCCCGACTTGTGACGCGCGGCGGTCACTGGGGCCTCACTGTGGTTTAACGCCCGCATCCTTGACGACCTTCGCCCATCTGGGAATCTCGGCCTTCAGAAAATCCGCGAACTGCGTGGGCGTATTCGCGACGACGAAGAGACCCTGCCCCGCCATGCGGTCTTTGGTTTCGGCCAGGTTGAGCGCGCTCACCGCATCGGCGTTAAGTTTCGTGATGACATCGCGCGGCGTTGCGGACGGCGCGAAGAGACCGAACCACGTATTCGCTTCGTAACCCGGCAGGCCGGATTCGGCGGCGGTCGGAATATCCGGCGCGGTGGCCACGCGCTTTAAGCTCGTGACCGCGAGCGCGCGCAGCCGCCCGCCCTGTACCTGCGGCAAGCCGACCGGCAGGTTCGAGAACACCATCGAGATCTGCCCGCCCATCGCGTCGGCAATCGCCGGCCCCTCACCTTTGTACGGCACAAACAACAATTCCACGCGCGCCTGCAGCCTGAAAAGTTCGCCCGCCATGTGCGGCGTGCCGCCCGAGGCCGCGCCGTACGTCAACTGTCCGGGACGCGCCTTGGCCAGCGCGATCAAGTCCTTGACCGATTTCACCGGCAGCGACGGATGCACGACGATCACGAGCGGCGACACCGCGATCTGGGTCACGCCCGTGAAATCGCGCGCCGTATCGTAATTCAGCTTGCCGTACATCGCCGGCACCACGGCCTGCGTGGTTTGCGAGCCGACGAGCAGCGTGTAGCCATCCGGCGCCGCCTTGGCGACGAATTCGACGCCGATGATGCCGCTCGCCCCCGTGCGGTTCTCGACGATGAAAGACTGGCCGACGCGCTCGGTGAGTCTTTGCGCCAGTATGCGCGCCGTCAGGTCGACGCCGCCGCCCGGTGCAAACGGCACGACGATGCGCACCGGCTTGGTTGGGTAGGCGTCGGCGGCCATGGCGGGCACAGCGGGTACTGCCATCAGCGCAGCGGTCATCAGCGCGCGCGGCATCAGTTTCGTCTGCATGATCTGCTCCTTATAGTCGTGAATGCGGCAACCATTTTATGCCGGTCGTGGACATGGATCGCGTGTTTCTTTTTATGGGCGCAACAAGCCCTTTTCCTGCAATACGGGATGCGCCTCCCGCCTGAGTTCCGGCAGTTTGCGCCGGAGCGTGAAACCCAGCGCCGCGAATACCAGTCCTGATGCGACGAACACCGGCTGCACGCCCACGACGTGCGCAATGCCCCCAGCCACGAGGCTCGCCACCGGCAACATGCCGATGAAAGACATGGTGTAGAGCGCCATCAGCTGCCCGCGCAGATTGTCGGGCACCAGCGACTGCAGCAGGATATTGCTCGAAGTCACCACGATGATCGTGCCGCCGCCGGAAATGACCAGCAGCGGAAACGCCGCCCACAGTACGTGGTTGTAGGCAAACGCGACGGACGCGATCGCCGCCGCGAAAGAGCCCGCCACCATCCAGTCACCCAGCCCCAGCACCGATTTGCGGTCGGCGAGATAGAGCGCGGCCAGCAATGCGCCACCGCCGGACGACGCCATCAGCATGCCCAGCGTATCGGGACCGCCCATGAGAATGTCTTTCGCATAGACCGGCATGAAAGTCATATACGGCGCGAGGCAAAAGCTCGCCACCACGACCGAGATAAGCAGCCAGCGCGCGGGCGCAAACCGCCGCACGTACCGCAGGCCTTCGCCGATCGATTTGCGGCCCGCCCCCTGAACGGCCGGCGTCGGATGAATCGCGAGCAGCGTATAGATCGTCGCGATGTAGGAAAGGGCGTTGACGAGAAAACACGCTGCTTCGCCAAACGCCGCCAATATCGCGCCGGCCGCCGCGGGGCCGACGAGACGCGCGGCGTTAAAGGTGACCGAATTGAGCGCGATCGCGTTGGGCATGAGCGCGCGGTCGTGCACGATGTCCGGCGTGAAAGCCAGGCGCACCGGCATTTCGACGGCGCTGGATACTCCCAGCACCAGCGACGCCGCTACCAGCATCCACGGCGCGATGGCGCCGTGCCACACCACGATGGCGAGAGTGCCGGCGAGCGCCATCTGTATGACCTGGATAACGACCAGTACGCAGCGCCGGCTGAAGCGGTCGGTCAAGAGCGGGCTGAACGGCGACAGTATCAGCGTCGGAATCTGCCCGGAGAAAGCAATGAGTCCCAGCATGAATGCCGAGCCGGTCACGCGATACGCAATCCACGCGAACGCCACCTGCTGCACCCACGTGCCGATGAGCGACACGCATTGGCCGAGGAAATACAACCGGAAGTCACGGCCGCCAAGCGAGCGAAAGGTGTGTTTCATAGCGGGTTGATCGTGGGATTCATTGCGCCATCGTCAGGTTGCGGCCGTCACTGCGCTCCATTATCCTCGGTCACGTTCGATGACAGAGGCCCTATGACGGAATTTACAGCATCCCGCGCAGCACGGCTCGTCAGCGCGTTCGATGCAAGCGGCATCCACCGCGTGGGCACGCCCGGCGATTTCGCAAGCGGCGAATGGCTGGCCGCCGAAGCCGGCGCAACCGGTGCGGTGGTTTCGCGCATGCCGGCGGCCGTCTACCGCACCGTTGTCGATGAAGCCTATATCGAGTGCGCCGGACAGCGCATCGACGGCCTGCCGATGTTCGACTCGCCGCCGACATCAAGCGCTGGCGTGAAAGGCACGCTCGTCGCCAGCGGCGGCGCCGGCGAAATCGGCTACCTCGAACTGCCACCCAATTCGGCGTCGATCAAAAGCATGCGCTTTGAAAACATCCGGCGCACGTCGAATCACGCGGCGCTCGTGGTCGCGACGCGCGTGGCGGGCGACTCCCTGGCGCCGATCAACGCCCAGTATTTCGACGCGCCGTTCGGCCCGCCGGTGCTGCTGGTCGCCGGCGCGCACCACGCGCTGCTTGAAGCGCAGGCGCAAAAAAACGCAGCAGTGAAAGTAATCAGCATCCACCGACGTGTAGCGACCCAGTCGTATAACGTCGCAGCGCACGTTGCGGCCGGCGCGGCTGGCAGCTCTGCATCGGCACCGCTTGTCGTGCTGACGCCGCGCACGGGATGGTGGGAATCTACTGCTGAACGCGCCGGCGGTATCGTCGCATGGCTTGCCGCGCTTTCATCTGCAACAGCGCTGCACGCAAGCAGGACGT
>JANNPG010000175.1:0-6915 GCA_031399805.1 Betaproteobacteria bacterium
ACGCCCGCGTGCTGCTGATCGAGCGCTTTCCATTCGTTGCGCAGTTTCTGCACTTCAAGCGCGAGCTGAGGCGCATCCGTGGTCTGCGCGGCCAGCGCCTCGGCGCGCTCGCACAACTGCATGCGCGCATTTTGCTGGCCGAACGATTCCCAGCGTTCGAGATCCACCAGTTGTTGCACGAGGCGGCCCAGGCGCTGCACGGTGGGCTTGGGCAACGGGCCGGCGCCGGCCTTGAGTGTCTTGATCCTGTCGGCCGCGGCGCGCGCGACGTGCAATTGTCCGGCGGCGAGCGCCTGTTCCGCGGCATGCAGCTGGTCGTGGACTTGCTGGCGCAGGGCGTTTGCTTCTTGCTGAGTCGCACGATCCTGCGCGAGCTTGCGTTGCTCGATGGTCATCAACGCAGCCTCGAAACGCTGCGTCAGCGCCGACGTGCGTATCGCCCGGTTCAGCGCCTGCCACCGCTCCAGCGGTTGCGCATAATCGATGGCTGTGCCCGCGGCAAGCTGCTCGGCCTCGACGACCAGCGCTTCGGCACCGGCGTGCGCCTGAAGTTCCTGCTCCGACGACACGATGCGCTGCTCCGCCTGCTCCAGCGTGGAAAGTGCCACATCGTCGCCGCGTTGCCGTGCCTCTTCGCGCAGCGCGGCGAGTTCGCTCTTTAATCCGGTGAGCGCATCCGGCGCCACGGATGGCGCGATCAGCGCGGTGAGTTCGCGCAGCCTGCGCTCGAATTTCATGCGCGCCCGCTGCTCGTCCTGCTCGCGCTCGAAGCGGGCCTGGACAATCTGCCGCGCCGCATCGTAGCGCGCGCGGCGGGTGTCGTCGCCGCTCATGTCGAGCGCCTGCCAGCGGCGATCGAGATCGACCACCGCGCTCAATATCGGCCCGGATCTGGTTGCGAGCTCTTCCAGTTGCGCGAGTATCGCGTCGGCTTCCGCGGTTTGATCCTGCCGGTTCTGCAAGGCATTGAGCCGCTGCTGCGCGAGCCGTGTGACGCCGCGATCCTTGTGCTTCGCGGCGTCGGCGAGTTTGCGCAGACCCTGCGGGCTGTGCACGCATTCCGCCGCCGCTTTGCGCGTCTCGGCGTGTCCCGCGGCTAGCGCCAGTTCGACCAGCAGTTCTTCGTCGCGCAGGCCGGCAATCGCGCAGCGGCGAACTTCTGCATCATGCATTTCGTCAAGCGCATTGCACAGCGCCGTAACGAGGGCGGCGCGTACCGCGGGTACGGACTCTGCATTCCACGCCGTGGTGAGCGTCGCGGGATCGTGGCAGCGCTGCGCGGCGGCAATGCGGACTTCAGGCGCGGGGTCGGCGGTGAGCAGACGCGCGAGTTCGCCGGATTCCGGTGCAAGCTGCGCTGCGCCGAGGACCCGTTGCGCGGGCTCGGCGTGTTCGTGCTGGGGCGGGCGTGAAAAAAGATTATTGATCATGGTGCGAGCTACGCTGCGAAATTTTAAACGTATGCGAGTCTACCGCGAAAACGCAGCATCGAACGCAGACTTGCGCCGAAAAGAGCGCCCGCAGCGACGTGAAATTTACCGATTAAAGGAAGCAGAAATGCAGAAGCGGATTGTAATGGTGGGCACAGGCGCGTTGGGCGGCTACATCGGTGGCAATCTTGCGCACCATGGCTTCGACGTCACGTTCATCGATATATGGCCGGAAAACCTGGCAGCCATCCGCACCCGCGGGCTCGAGCTCGATGGCGTGACGGCGGAAGAGAAGTTCACGGTCAAGACCGCCAACACCCTGCATCTCGATGACATACACGAGTTGGGCAAGGGCAGGCCGGTCGATATCGCGTTCATCGCGGTGAAATCGTACGACACCGAGCGCGTGACGAAGGCGGTCAAGCCCTATCTCGCGCCCGACGGCTACGCGGTGTCTTTGCAGAACTGCATCAATGAAGACAGCATCGCGGCTATCGTCGGCGCGGACAGGACACTCGGCGTCATTGCGTCGATTATTTCAGTCGAATTGTACGAGGCGGGGCGCATACGCCGGATGGCGGCCAAAGGCGGCGACCAGCACACGGTGTTCCGCATCGGCGAAGTGAATGGCGGCGTGACTGAGCGGGTTAACGAACTCGTTGCCATGTTTTCGCTGATCGACAGCACCAAAGCGACCACCAATCTATTCGGCGAGCGCTGGTCGAAGCTGATCCAGAACAGCATGCGCAATGGCATCGCGGCCGCCACCGGCCTCACCAGCGGCGAATGCGACAAGAATGAAGCGCCACGGCGTTTCGCGATCAAGGTGGGCGGCGAAGGCGTGCGCGTGGCGGCGGCGCTGGGCATCAAGCTCGTCGGTCTGGGCGGGATGGTGCCGGAACGACTCGCGCTCGCCAGCGAAGGTGACGCGAAGGCGTTGGCGGAAGTCGAAGCCATCATGGTGTCGCGCACGGCGTCGAATCCGCGTGCCGGCATCCAGCGCCCGTCGATGGCGCAGGACATGCAAAAGGGCCGGCGCACGGAAATCGAATTTATGAACGGCTATATCGCCGAAAAGGGCCGCGAGGCCGGTATCGCGACGCCGTCCAACTTGAAGCTGGTGGATCTCGTGCTGCGAGTACAGCGCGGCGAACTCAAGCCGTCTGCAAAAATTCTCGATAATTAGTCCGCTGCTACTGGCGGCTGCCGAATACTTCTTTCAACAGATCCGTCACCCGCGCCGCGGGGTTGGTTCTGATCTTTTTCTCTTCCTGGCCGATTACATAGAAAATCCCATCCGTAGTCTTTTCCGTCACGTACTGGTTAACATCGAAGGCGATGTTACTGGCAAACGGCACGTCCTTGTACTTGCCGATCAGAGCGTTGTATTGCCGGTTTACTCCGACTTGATTCATCACGCCGGTGACCGATGGCAAAAACGCCGTCTGCAATTTCGTGGAGGTTTTTGACCTGAAATAGTCCGTCGCCGCAGTGTCGCCACCATTTAGAATTTTTTTGACATCATCGAAAGTCATCTCGCCGATGGCGTCCCAGACAATTTTCTTGGCGAACGGCACCGATTTTTCCGCGGCGCGATTCATGCCGACGACGAACTCGTCAATTTGCGGCCCGTAACCGACCATTCTGAGCGGCCTTTCGATACTTTGCAAAGTCTCCGGCATCAGAATCTTGATCGCTTGGTTGAGCAAGAAGCCGTTCACGGCGCCGGTCTGCACAACCGCGTTTTCTGTACCGACTTTCAATGCCTCTTGCAGACCGGATCCGATCTTGGCATCGCTCAAACCGCTGCCAGCGCCCGGCACGCTCGGCAGATTGCCCAGCCCCTTAAAAAAATCGGTGAACTGGGCCGACGCGGGACTCGCCGCCAGCAGTAAAAATGCGATCGTCAACCCTAATCTCTTCACGCTATCTCCTTCGGTTCGTTTGCCCGCTGGGTGAACCCGCCTAGCGCGGACGCTCTGGCCCCACCGTCAGCCGGCGCATTTCGCGCCGGTTTCCGGATGCGTGCGCACGACCGGATGCCGCGATTCATATTGCTCGGCCTCATCCGCCTTCTGCACCGCCATGTGGCGGATGCGGGCGTGGTGCGCGCTGCGGTCGCCGCCGCGCTTGTGCTTGAGTCCCGCGCTGTTGACGCCGATGACGCCATTAAGCATGGTCTCAATGCCTTTCGCGAACGGATAAAAGCACGGCTCGCCGAAGAAACGCCCGACGTTCATCTGATCGTCGGGCGACAGGTCCTGGCCGAGTATCGCGATGACCTGGTGTTCGAGGAACGCGCGGCGCAGTTCCGACCACATCGCCTGGTTGCCGTGGTCTTTAAGATTGATGCCGGCATGATTGAACTCCCTGCGGGAATGATAAACGATGTTATGGGCCATGGTAAGTGCCGCGTTGCCGGCGGCGGCATGGCAGCGGGGGCTGGCAGGCCGCGCAGGCGCAGATTACTATCGGGGCGGGCATTAACAGTCCGTAACATGATGAGCAGTGAATTAAGGAGCAATCTATGCAACGCATCGGAATTGCCGGCATTGGACTCATGGGGAGCGCAATCGCGCAACGCCTGCTTGGCGCCGGGTTCGCCGTCGCCGGTTATGACGTGGATGCGGCAAAGCGCAAGCGGCTGGAGGAACTTGGCGGGACGCCGGTTTCAACGCTGGCGGCATTGGCCGGGCTATGCGACATCCTATTTCTTGCGGTATTCAATACCGATCAGGTTGAGGAGGTGATCGAAGGGCGGAATGGTGTGCTTGGCGCGCGTAAGCCATCGTCGCTGCGATTGACGATTGTATGCACCAGCACGTGCGATCCCGAGCGGATTGCCCGGCTCGCGGCACGTGTCGAGTCGCCGCAAACCGGATTTATCGAGATGCCGGTATCGGGCACGAGCGGCCAGGTGGCGAAGGGCGATGGCGTCGGGCTCGTTGCGGGCCCGCGTGAAACGATCGACGCCGTGTCCGAGGTGCTGAACGCCGTCTGCCCCAACCAGCAGTTTTTGGGTGCGGTGGGCAATGGCGGCAAAGCGAAGCTCGCCGTCAATCTCGTTCTCGGGCTCAACCGGGGCGCCATTGCGGAGGGACTCGTATTTGCCGAAAGAATGGGACTCGATCCGGTGGCGTTTCTCGACGTGCTGCGTAACTCGGCGGCCTATTCGCGGGTGATGGATATCAAAGGTCCGCTAATGGCAAGGCGCGAGTTTCAGAATCCCATGAGCCGGGTAGACCAGAGCTACAAGGATTTCGGCCTGATGCTCGACTATTCGCGCGTGCTCGGCCAGGAACTGCCGTTCGCCAAAGTTTACGCCGAACTCCTGCGCGACTGCATCGACGCTGGCGAGGCGCAGTGGGACAACGCCGCGATACTTGCCGCGATAGCGCGGCGGCGCAGCGGCTGATGCGGCAAGCACCGCAAGCGCACGGGATTTGGAAAATCGTTAGAATCCGGCATCAGTCGAAACAGCAAAAATGAAACAGGAAGGAGGTGGGCGATGAATCGCGACAACAGGATATTCCACGGCACGCTCACAGCGCCGGGATGGGCGGCTTGCTGCGCCGGCGCGCTCGCGCTGATGATGCCGGTAGCTGACGTGGCGGCGCAATCCTATCCCGCACGCACCGTGCGCATCATCGTGCCGTTTCCCGCCGGCGGCGGCGCGGATTTCATGGCACGCGCGGTCGGCCAGAAGCTCGGCGAAGCGTTGGGGCAGATATTCGTCATCGATAACCGCGCCGGCGCAGCCGGCGTTATCGGCACCGATGCGGTGGCGAAGGCGGCGCCGGACGGTTATACGTTATTGCTCGGCACGACCGGCACGCATGCGACCAATCCCGCCGTGCTCGCGAACCTGCCGTACGATCCGGTCAGGGACTTCGCGCCGGTGTCGATTTTCTCCAACGCGCCGTTCATACTGTGCGTGCATCCGTCGCTGCCGGTGAAGAACGTGCGCGAACTCATCGTTTTCGCGAAAGCGCATCCCAACGAACTCACTTATGGCTCGTCCGGCGTCGGCAGCTCGACGCATCTGGGTTTCGAGTTGTTTGCCCTGACGGCCGGCATCAAGATCCGGCATATTCCGTACAAGGGCCTGCCGCTGGCGATGATCGACCTGGTGGCGGGCAATACGACGATGGTATTCGACGCAATTCCGAGCGCCATGCCGCACGTAAAGTCGGGGCGCGTGCGCTTGCTGGCGATCGGCAGTCTGCGGCGTTCGCCGGCGGCGCCCGCGGTACCGACCGTGGCGGAGTCCGGCCTGCCCGGTTTCGAAATGGGATCGTGGTACGGCCTGTTCGCGCCGGCGGCGACGCCGAAGGAGATCGTGCAGCGGCTGTCTGCGGAAACGATCAAGGCGCTCACCGCGGCGGATTTGCGCGCGCGCTTCGCCAACCTGGGCGCCGACCCGATCGGCTTGTCGGCGGAAGAATCGGCGGCATTGCTGGCGCGCGAACTCGAGCGTTGGTCAAAGGTGGCGAAGCAGGCTCAGATCAAAGCCGAATAATCCCGCCACCGCGAGGATTCGGATCAGGTAGAAACCCGCAATTGCCGGCTGCACTACTCGCGCGGGCGGGCGCGGCGTAAAATTGAGGTAAGATAATTGCCTGCAGCGAAAAACCAGCCAGGAACCACGGGAGTCAACGATGGCAATCAGCGGCTTTCAGCATGTCAACATACGCTGCGCGGAAAACGATCTGCCGGTGATCGAAAAATTCTATGATGAAGTGCTCGGCCTGAAGGCCGGGCCGCGTCCGGCGTTTGCGTTCAAAGGGCTATGGCTGTACGACGGCGCAGACCCCATCGTCCACGTCGGCGGGCGTTTTCCGCCGGGCTCCATCGTCAAGGACAAACACAGCGGCAGCGTCGATCACATTGCGTTCAGAGCGACCGGCGCCATCGAATTTCGCGCGCGGCTCAAAAAAGTCGGCGTCTATTTCGAAGAGCAGAATATTCCGCAGGCGGGCTATCAGGTTTTTCTGCACGATCCCGTCGGCACCAAGCTTGAATTCAATTTCCCGGCAACCGAGACGCCGCCCGAACTGCCTTCCGGCACGCGCGCCAAAATGCAAATGGGCAAGGCATGAAGTATTAAAGCCCGGCTCATAAATATCCACGCGGATATTGATGAGACAGGCTCTAGTTGCGGATGGTCCGTGCCGGTGGGCGGACTGCATGCGGCCAGTCGTTAACGTCAAGGTGACGGGAAAACCATGCCCGACGATACCTCCTACGCTCCGGAAATCATCACGCCGGCCGACTTGCGGCGCAGCGACGAAACGCCGCCGAGTCCCGATGACCGCTCGTATCAGTACCGGATTCTGGCCGAAGGCGATTCGTGGTTTTCGCTCGGGGCGGTGCCGTCATCCAGCCTGCTGTTCGAGCTCACTTTTCCGGCCAAGACCCTCATTCTCAATCTCGCCTACCCAGGCGACACGGTCGAGCACATGTCGTCGCTGGCGGGGAACCCCGA
>JANNPG010000627.1:0-2486 GCA_031399805.1 Betaproteobacteria bacterium
CGCCTTCGGGTCCATCATCTTCGCGAGCCGCGGGTCTTGCATAACCTTGGCCATGACGCGATCGCGCTGCGCGCGCGACTTGTACACGATGTACGCGAACACCACGGTCTCGCCGGGTTAGCGCTTGACGCTGCGCGGGAACGATGTGCGCTTGCCCATTTGCATCATCGCCTGCATCACTCGTTTCGATTTTTCCGGATCCGGGTCGCTCATTATTAACCGCCACTCAACGCCTGGACGATCACGACCTCGTCCCTCGCGGTGAGTGGCTGCGTCAGATCGCGCACCTGCTCGCCGTTGACGAAAATGCGGATGTGACGCCGTATCTGGTCCTGCTCGTCGATCATGCGGAACCGGATCCCGGCATAGCGATGATCGAGTTCGACGAAAACCGCGGCGAGCGTCGCGCCGCCCACCTCGACTTCGCCTTTCTCGGTGTACGAGCGCAGCGCGCCGGGAATTAATACTTTCATTAATTCATCTCAGCCGCTTCGACGGCGTAGATCTCGGGAAGATGCTGCGCGATGCGGCTCCACTTGCGGCCTTCGTCGCGGCTCATCCACAGCTCACCGCTGGTCGTACCGAAATATAGCCCGACCGGATCGCGCACGTCGCCGCACATCGCCTGCCGCTTCACCGTCCACCACGCCTGCGACCGCGGGAAACCGGCGTCGAGCCGCTGCCACGTTTTGCCGGCGTTCTTCGTGGTGTAGACCGACGGCTTGCCGCCGGGACTGGTGCGCGGCCATACCGTGGTGCCGTCCATCGGCAGCACCCACACGGTCTGATCGTTGCGCGGATGCACCACCAGTGGAAAGCCGATGTCGCCGACCGTTTTCGGCATGCTGCGACCGATGCGGTCCCACCCGCCGGTGCCGTCGCGGCGGTAAATGCCGCAGTGGTTCTGCTGGTACAAACGGTCCGGGTTGCTCGGGCAGATCCGCACGCAATGCGGATCGTGAAAGGTCGGAACCTTGGGATCGAGGTTGAAGCCCTGGACCACTTCCATGCCGTCGATGATGACCTTCCAGGTTTTGCCGCCGTCCTTGGTCTCGTGCACGCCGCCGCCCGACATGGCGAACAGCATGTGCTTCGCATTGCGCGGATCGACGATGATGGAATGCAGCTTGGGCCCGTCGGGCGTGCCGTCCTGCACCGTGCCCATCCATTCGCGGTAGGTCAGGTCGTCGTTGATGATTGAAAACGCCTGCCACGTCACGCCGCCGTCGTTCGAGCGGAACAAGCCCTGCGGCGAGGTGCCCGCGTACCAGATGCCCGGTTCGTCGCGATGCCCGGGCGTCAGCCAGAAGGTATGGTCGACCGCGCGGCCCTTCTCGCCTTCCGGTGCCTTGGCGAACGCCGGCGGCTGCTTCGACTCCTGCCACGTGCGGCCGCGGTCGGTCGAACGCATCATCGTCGGGCCGAGATGGCCGGTCTTGGTCGCAGCCAGCAGCGTGCGTCCATCGCGTGGATCGAGCACCATGTGGCTGACGATATGGCCGAGGAAATGCGGGCCCTCGGCGCGCCATTTCCTGCGCGCGGCGTCGCCGTGAAACAACCACGCGCCTTTGCGCGTGGCGACCAGCAGGGTCGGCGGGCGCGCGGCCGGCTGTTTTTTGACTGCTGATTTCGCGGGTTTTCGTTGCATCAATTTCTCCTTTAAGCAATGCTCTTGCCGTGCTGTGCTTTCGCGGCGACGGTTTCGCGGATCGGGCGGATCGGCCGCACTTCGACGCAGCCCACGCGCGCCGGCGGGATTTTCGAGGCGATCTGGATCGCTTCGTTCAGGTCGCGCGCTTCTATCATGTAAAAGCCGGCGAGTTGCTCCTTGGTTTCGGCGAACGGCCCGTCGGTGACCGACAGCTTGCCGCCGCGCATGCGCACGGTGGTGGCCGTCTGCACGGATTGCAGCGCTTCGGAGGCGAGGCAGTAGCCGCTCTGGCGGATCGACGCGTCGTATTCGACACAGTCTTCGTCCGGTAGTTCGTCCAGTCTTTTTTCATCGAGGTATACAAGGCACAGATATTTCATGGTTTACTCCTCATCGGAATTATTTTTCGGCGGCGGCCTTGAGGTTTGCAAGCCCGGTCTCGAAGTCCTTGCCGACCATGCTGTCCATGCTGACAAATACCTGCATCACCTTCGACAGGAAGGGGGCGGGGCCCTGCATCGCCCAGGTGACGTTGGTGGCGTCGCCTGTGGGCTCCAGCGTGAACTCGACGGTGTTGTGGCCTTCAAACGGTTTCACGAAATCGAGGTTGAGAGCGATCCTGGACGGCGGCACCGATTCCGTGATCTCCATGCTGCCCTGGCCGACGTCGCTGTTGCCGTCCCACGCATACTTGGCGCCCTTGCCGCTGGTTGTCGCGCCATAGCTTCTTTTCATCGCGGGGTCTTTTTTCTCCCACGGCGACCATGCTGTCCAGGCTTTGAAGTCGTTGATGAGCGCAAAGACTTTCTCCGGCGGCGCCTTGATGCTTGCGGAG
>JANNPG010000657.1:0-9447 GCA_031399805.1 Betaproteobacteria bacterium
CCAGTGCAGGCGACGGAATCGGGACGGCGATGAAGAGCCGCATCAGGCGATCACCAGCAGACTGCCCCGGCGGTATCCGCGCGCATCGCGCTCCACATCCCCGAAGCCCAGGCTCCGGAGCCGGGCGACGATCCCGTCCCAATGCCGATCCACCAGCTCGAACTCCGAGGGTGCGACTTCAATCCGGGCCCGGCTGCCGAGGTGGCGCACGCGAAGATCCCCCGCGATCCCCAGCCCGCGGAGGAACGCTTCGGCGGTCTCCACCTGCCGAAGCCGGTCCGGGGTGATGGCCAGACCGTACTGCACCCGGCTCGAGAGACAGGGCGACGCGGGCGCATCCCAGATGGGAATACCGAGACGCTTTGCCGCCTCGCGAATACCGGCCTTGGTCATCCCGAGCTCGGCGAGAGGAGACCGGACACCGAGCTCGACCCCCGCGGCCCGGCCCGGCCGGTGCTCTCCCAGATCATCGGCGTGAGTGCCGTCGATCACCGTGTCGAAGCCCAGCTCCCGGGCCAGCAGCGTCACCCGGGTCCAGAGCTCCGCCTTGCAGTAGTAGCAGCGGTTGACGGGATTCTCGAGGTACTTCGGATCCTCCAGCTCACGGGTGTCGAGCTCCCGGACCGGAATCCCGAATCGCTCCGCCAGCTCGAGCGCGGCGCGATATTGCACCTCCGGATAGGAGGCGCTCCGTCCGATCACCGCTAGGAATCGTCCGGCCGGGAGCGCGCGGGTCGCGGCCACCGCGAGCAGCGCGGAGTCCACGCCCCCGGAGTATCCCAATGCCACGCGGCCAAGGGTCAGAAGATGGTTGTGCAGCCGGGCGACTTCGTCCATGCCCAAACGTAACGCCGTCGCGGGGCAACGGAAGCGGATTTAGCTTGGAGGATGGCCGATGATCCCTGGATGTTAGCCGGAAGCAATCTTCGGATCCCCCGTGCCGAAGTGAGCTTTCGCGCCACCCGCGCCGGCGGTCCCGGCGGCCAGCACGTCAATACTTCCTCCACCCGCATCGAGCTCTGGTGGAATCTGGAGGAGAGCGCCGCTCCGAACGCGGTACAGCGAGCGCTCCTCCGGGAGCGGCTGGCGACGCGGCTCGATGGCGAGGGATGGCTCCGCCTCGTGGAGGCCGGCAGCCGGAGCCAGCTGCGCAATCGCGAAGCGGCCGAAGAGCGGTTTCTCGCGTTGCTCACCCAGGGGCTCAAGCCGAAGAAGAAGCGCACGCCCACCCGGGTGCCCCGGACGCAACCAGCAATAGCGACCCGCCGGCCGGAAACCGGATGCCGAGACGGATCAGGCCGCGCTCGATCGCGAGAACCGACTCGAGCAGGAAATTGGCGATGCGGCCGACGCGCAACTCGGCAAGCACGTCGTAATTCGCCGTGGCCTTGCGCTGCAGGCGGCGCGACAGCATCATCAGCGGCAACAGCAGGGACACAAACGACGTCATCATGACGACGCGGAATCCCGCCTGCAGAACTTTGGCGCGCAGGTCCCGCGCTGCGTAGCGGCGCACGTGGTGCGCGTGTTCGTCATATACGCTCCATAAAAAATGGTGCTGTGGCACGGTAATTATGAGGCCGCCGCCGTCGCGCAGCGCACGGTGCGCCTGCGCCAGCACGACGACATCCTCTTCAATATGCTCGAGCACGTCAAACAGGCCGACCACGTCGAAATGCGCGGCGAACGGGATCGCGCGCGCATCCATTTGCATGAGTTCGGCCTGCGGCACGCGTTGCGCCGCGAATGGCAGGCCGCTGCTCGACACCTCGCTCGCATGCACGGCGAGTTGCGGCATCGCGCGCGCGATGCCGGCGAGCACGAACCCGGTGCCGCAACCGATTTCGAGAAACATGCGCGCGGTCTGGAAATATTTACGCATCGCCCACGTGAGCAACGCGTTGCGCGCGCGAAACCAGTAGTTGCGCGCTTCGAGCGCATACAGATCCGCAAAATAGCGGTCGTCATAACCTTCATTGCCGGTGGCCAGCGTCGGCGCGAACGCGGGAAATCCCGCCTTCAAGGGCGGCTCGAATCCGCAGGCCCGGCACCGCCAGCCGTCATGCCCGAATTTTGCCTGACACCGCAGGCAAACCTTCAACCCTGACTCCCGACCACCAGACCGAGCACCACCAGCACGACGCCGGCGACCTTCATCGGGGTTATCGGCTCGCTGAAAAACCACGCGCTGCACAGCATGACCAGCACGAAGGCGAGGCTCATGAAAGGATAGGCGTGCGACAACTCGAGGCGCGTCATCGCCGCCATCCACGACACCGACGCCAGCAGCGCCGCCGCAAACGCGCTGATCACCCACGGATTCAACAGCAGGCGCCCGAGAAACTGTATTTTTTCGCTGGCATCGACGGGGAACGGTCCCGCCTCCAGCACCTGCCACTTGATCGCGATCTGCCCGTAGACCGTGAGCAGCACGGTAAAGAGCACATAGACATAGCTCATGGCACCATCCGATGATAAACGTCGACCGGGCTACGGAAGCGAAAACCCAGCGCCGCGTAAAGATTGATCACGGCCATGTTGACGAACGATATCGAGCTTTGTATTTCCGCGTGGCCCTGGTCGAACAATTGCCGGCACACCTTGCTCCAGAAAAACCGGGCGAGACCCTTGCCGCGGTAAGCCGAACTCATCGCGTGCAAAACCAGTTTGCCGCCGGAGTGCGCGATGAATCCGGCGACATTCCCGTCAAGCAGCAACCCGTAAACCTGGCCGGTGCGATGCAGCTCCTTGAGCCAGTTTTCGTAACGCGCATCCGCCTTTTTTGCGTCGATGTTGAAATCGCGATGAAATCGTCCGTAGAAAAAAGCGTTGTGACAGATTTCCACGATCGCTTCAACCGGCACGTTCGTCGAGAAAGTCACGCCTTGGTGGGTGAAGTCGATCAACCGGTCCGCCGTGCACCACGGCTCGATCAGCGTGTCGCAATAGTAAAAACCGTATTGATGCAGCGGTGACTTGTCGGCAAGCGGGTCGACCTTGACGGTGTAATGGCCGGGTAGGGTCACCGCCTTTTCCAGCAGCGCCGGATCGGGATCAACGATTTCAAAGCAGTCAAAGCCGAACGCGACCTTATCCCACGGCACCGGCTTAATCTGTCTGTTTTCGCTCATCAAAAGTCGAACGGAGGATTAGATACAGGGGTCGATTCTTGGTTTCGTCGTATGTTCTGCCCAGATAGATCCCGATGATGCCGAGCAGAGCAATGATTATACCGCCGATGAAATATATCGAGACGATCAGGCTGCTCCAGCCGGTGACCGGGGAACCGTAGAGCATGTTTCTGATGAGAACGTACACGCCGTACATAAACGCCAGCGCCGCGATCAAAAAACCGCAGCGTATTGCAATCCGCAATGGTTTGTCCGAATACGCGATGATGGTTTCGGTGGCGAGCTGCCACAACTTGCCGAACGTATAGGTTGACTGTCCAGCGTGGCGGTCGGCATGCTGGACATCGATGCTCGCAGTGGGAAAACCCATCCAATTGACGAGGCTGCCGAAAAATCTCGACTGTTCGCGCATGGTGCGGTATCCCGCCACCACTTTGCGCGAGATCATCCGGTAGTTGCCGGCTTGCGGATCGTACTCGGTGTCGGCGAGATAGCTGAACAGCCTGTAAAAAATCCACGACAACAATCGCTTGCGCAGCGGATCATTGCGCTTGCCGCGCCGCGCGAGCACGATTTCATAACCCTCCCGCGCTTTCGCATACAGGCGCGGAATTTCCTCGGGCCGGTCCTGCAGATCGCAATCCATCACGATGGCCCAGTCGCCGTCGCAGTGATCGAGGCCGGCGGTAATGCCGCAATGCTGGCCGAAATTGCGGCTGAACTGGATGCCTTTGACGCGCGCATCGCGCCGCGCGAGTTCCTCGATGATCTGCCACGAGCGGTCGCCGCCGCAATCCTCGACCAGCACGATCTCGAAATCCGGCGTGATCGGCTCGAGCGCGCTTTTCAAGCGCTGATAGAGTTCCTCCAGACAGGATTCGGCCTTGTATACCGGGACCACTACCGAGATATGTGTCATAGGCTAAAGTCTAGGCTGGTTCCTGCAATTTGAACTGGATATTGTAGAGTTTGGCATAGATGCCCGATTTCGCCAGCAACTCGCGATGGCTGCCGATTTCAGCGATGCGCCCGCCGTCGAGCACCATGATGCGGCCGGCTTTCTCAATCGTCGACAAGCGGTGTGCGATCACGATGGTTGTGCGTCCGCGCATCAGCGTCTCGAGCGCAGCCTGCACGTGCTGTTCCGACTCGGAATCGAGCGCTGAGGTGGCCTCGTCGAGAATCAACACCGGCGCATTCTTGAGCAACGCGCGCGCAATCGCCAGCCGCTGGCGCTGGCCGCCCGACAGCTTGACGCCGTTTTCGCCGACCAGCGTATTCAGTCCCTGCGGCATGTTTGCAATAAACTCCATCGCGTGCGCCGCCTCGGCCGCCGCGACGACTTCCGCCTCCTGCGTGTCGCGCATCACGCCGTACGCGATGTTGGCGGCGACGGTATCGTTGAACAGCACCACGTCCTGGCTCACCAGCGCGATGTTCGCGCGCAGGCTGGCCAGCGTCAGGGTCTCGACATCGTGGCCATCGATCAGGATGCGGCCGGAACTCGGCCGATAGAAGTGCGGCACCAGATTGGCGAGCGTGGTTTTGCCGCTGCCGGATGCGCCTACCAGCGCCACCGTCTCGCCGGGACTGATCGTCAGCGTGATCGAGTCGAGCGCCAGCCGCGCCGGCGTGGAGTAATAAAAACTGACGTTATCGAAACGGATCTCGCCGCGCACTCGTTCAATCGTCGCCTGGCCGGGATCCCTCTCGCTCGGCCGGTCGATCAGCTCGAACACGCTTTCGGCGGCGGCCAATCCACGTTGCAGCGGTTCGTTGATGCCGGTAATGCGTTTCAGCGGCGCGGTCAGCATCAGCATTGCGGTGATGAACGACACGAATTCACCGACAGTGACCTGGTCGGCGCCCGACTGCCGGGTGGCCAGGTAAATGATCGAAGCCAGCGCGATGCCGGCCAGCAGTTGCACCACCGGCACGCTGGCGGCGGCGGCCGTTGCCTGTTGCATCATGAAGCGGCGCACGCGGTTCGCCTGCTCGGCGAAGCGCGCGGCCTCATAGCGTTGCCCGCCGAACAGCTTGACCACCTTGTGCCCTTCGATGGTTTCCTGCAGCACCTGCGTCACGTCTCCCATCGCCTGCTGCACGGCGCGGCTCGAATTGCGCAGCCGCACGCTGATCAGCCGCACCACGCCGACGATCAACGGCGCCATCACCAGCGCGAGCAGGGTCAGCTTCCAGTTGAGCCACAACATCCATGCCAGCAATCCGATCAGCGCTAGGGTGTCCCTGAAAATTACCGTCAGTACGCTGGTCGCGGCGGCAGTGACCTGGGTCACATCATAGGTAAGCTTGGACATCAGGTTACCGCTCGCATGATCATCGTAATAAGGCGTCGGCAGCGCGAGAAGCTTGTCGAACATCGCGGCGCGCAGGTCTACCACCAGCCTGTTGCCGACCCAGTTGATTGCATACGCGCCCATGTACTCCGCGCTGCCGCGCACCACAATCAGGCCGAGAATGATGACCGGCATCCAGCGAATCAATGTCTCGTCCCGGTGCACAAAGGTGCCGTCGAGCAGCGGTTGCAGCAAAGCCGGCAGCGCCGGCTCGGTAAGCGCGACGATCACCATCCCGAGCAGTGCCAGACCAAATATGAGCCGGTAGGGCGCAATCTGGCGCAACAGGCGCCAATACAGTTCGGTGCTGGTCATTTGTCGCATGGGCGCAACAATAGCAAAGTTGACCTATAAAAGAAAACGGCGCCGCGTTTGCACGCGGCGCCGTTCGACGAGGTATTACTTGAATGTGTATTGCGCTGAAACGAACACCGAACGCTCGGGCGCGGGGTACGCGCTGAATGTCGGAAACCCGGTGAACACGCCGTAGGAGAAGTATTTCTGGTTGAACAGATTCTTTACGCCGGCGTTGAGTAGCCAGCCGCGGTACTCATGCGAGAGCTTGGCGTCCACCAGAGTGTAGCTCGGCATCTTGCGACCGAACGTGTTGGCTTCGTCGCCGTCGAACACTTGCTCGCCGGTGTACGTCGCCATTGCACTGAGGCGCGTGCGCGGCATGAATTCCCACGTCGTTCCGAGCTTGACGGCGTGCCGCGGCACCAGCGGCACATCGTTGTTGGCGAATGTGCCTTCGCGAAATTTGGCGGTAGCGTAGGTATAGTTGGCAAACGCGCTCCAGGTGGCGGTGAATTGCCCCTTGCCCTCGAGTTCTAAACCCCGGCGCCGCGTCGGTGGCAGGTTGACGTTGCTGAAGGTCGTCGGATCGAAATGAATTTCGTTGTTTATATCCATCTCGTAGGCCGCAATCCGGAAATTCGCGCGGCCCCACTGCAGTTCGGTGCCGATTTCACGGTCATGCGACGTTTGCGGCTCGAGCTGCGCGATCGTGCCGGTGAACAGGCTGTAATTGTCGTTCACGTTCGAGATGCGGAAACTGTTGCCGAACTTGCCGTAAACAGCCACCGGCTCGCCGAAGCGATGGCGCGCGGAAATTTCGAAAGCACGCAAATCACGCTCACTCGACGCCGAAGTCCCGCTTGCGATGTCGTTGGTTGCGAAAGTCACGCGGTGAAAGCGAATACCGGCAGATACCACGGTGGCTGCGGACAGGGCGATGCTGTCCTGGAAATAAACGGCACGGTTGCGCTGGCTTGAAAGCGGGCGTTTTAGGGTGGCGAAAAATGCCGGATTCGCTAATGCGGTCCCGTCGGAATCCCAATCCTCCCAGTCCATGCCCGCGACCAGCGTATGGTTGGTACCCGCAATCGAAAACGGGAGTTTCAGACGCGGGGTCAGACTTGTTACGGTGACCGAATTCTTCGTCGTCAAAAACAGCTTTGCATTGGATTGCCTGCCGCGGAATCCGCCATTGAGAGCGAATTCCGCGTCGCCCAATTTCAATTCTCCGCCGAGATTCACGTATCCGCCATTCATATTGGCATAGCTGCCGAGCGGCGCCGCTGCTTGCCGCCGATTAATCGCGATTTGCGACTCATTGAGCGCGTTCGGCAGCAGCAAACGCTGATCGTCGCCGCCGAATTTCGCATATAAAGTGCCGCGCTCGCCGGAATAGCGCAGGTCCGCGTGGGCGTTTTGCTGCCGCAAGCGGTTGCTGTCGCGATAGTTATCGGTTTCGAGATGACCCGCATTGACGATCAGCCCGAGTTTTTCGCCGGCGAGATTGAAGCCGGCGCGGTAATCGCCGGTGTTGTAGCTGCCGCCGCCCGCGCCGAGATACGCGCTCTTGGAGTTTTTCTGCGGCGCCTTGGTGATGACGTTGATAGTGCCGCCGGTCGCCCCGCCGCCATACAGCACCGCGCCGCTGCCACGCATGATTTCGATTCGCTCGATCGAGGATAGCGGGATCGCAGTCCAGTTGACGCTGGCCTGCTCGTTTTCGCTGATGCGCTGGCCGTCTAGCAGCACCAGCGTATTCTGGTCGCCGAAAATGCCAAAACCGCGCATATCGACCTGCTGGTTGGGCGAACCGGAACTGTCGCGTACCTGTATACCTGGAACCTGCCTGAGCAACTCGGGTACCGTGGCTGCCGTGCTGTTGCGAATGTCTTCCGTCGTAATGACCGTAACGCCGACCGGTAACTCTTGCTGTGCCTCCCTGAAACGCGTCGCGGTCACGACCACTTCATCGGCGAGCGTTACCGGCACCCGCTGCTGTGTCTGTGTATGACCCGGTGAGGCTGCGATAAGAAAAACGGTTAAAACCAAAAACGACAAAAACCTGTGACGTAAGCTGAAAAATGATTGCATGATATTTCCCCGATAGACGCACGCCCGCCGCGCGCGGATTGATCGCACAAGGAAACACCGCAGGGAATAATTGACCGGACCACGATCGGTACGCGAACACCGCTTCCCCGCGGCATTACCTTAACCCGTGGTTCGAGGCCGGTCTACGGGCTCATGAGATTTGGCGCGCCGCCTTCCCGGGCCGTAAAGCCCAGTGGCACTGTGGCGCGCCCACGCTCACTTACCGTTGCGGGGGCAGCACAAGAATTGGAATGCGGGATTCGGGATGTGGGATTCGGGATTCAGTCAAAATCGGCGCGCTGCGCGCGCCCGCTTCAACCGAATCCTGATTCCTCGCTCCTGAATCCTGCTTTACCGCACTTGTTTCCCGATTATCCCGAGTCGACGACGCCGGCCCGGGCACCTGAAACCGTGTTGCCGCGCGCACAATCGCACAGCAGCGTGGCGAGTCTACTCCAAGCGTATGAAAAATGCCCGCGGCCCGACGGTTTTGCGCAAAAAGCGGATGCTGCGCGGTAATATCCTGTACAGGCTCAACAAAATCAGGGTAATGGCTCACTCTGGATTCATGCATGTGATATCAAACCACATTCAAAAATGAGCGTTAGATATTGACTTATCAGGATTTTTGAAACTATAGTGTCGCTATGGATGTCGAACTCAAATCGCTTGAAGACAAAATAAATCAGTTCGTCGCGCTGTGTCAGCGTCTGCGCACTGATAACCATGAGTTGCGCCAGCAGCTTGCATCGGTACACAGCGAGAACAAGCAATTGTCGGAAAAAATCGGCAATGCGAAGACGCGTCTGGAATCCCTTCTCGTCCAAATCCCCGATGAGTAAGCATGAGCGCTGACGCAAGCGGCATGCAAATCAGCATCATGGGGCGCGAGTTTCGCGTCGCGTGCGAGCCTGACGAACAGAAGGCCCTGCAGGAGGCGGTCGATTACCTGAATCGCAAGATGCAGGAGATCAAGGAGCAGGGCAAGATCAACGGGCTCGACCGCATCGCGATCATGGCGGCGCTTAACATCTCGCACGAATTCCTCACCATGCGACTCGGCAATTTTGACGTGTCCGAGTTCAAGCGTAGAATGGCCGGCATAGAGACGACACTTGATCAGGCACTCGCTGATCAGGAAAAGTTGTTTTAGGCACTCTTAGCCGGTCGATGACAGGGCCGGCCGCAGGTCTATCCCCTGCGGTGTTCGTCAGAGCCTTAAAGTCTTTGAACCAATATTTGTTAGCTGGTTGCGGCCCATAGCGGCACTGTTGTGCGCGTCCGACAGGAAGCGCCTGATGTGCCCGGAAAGCGACCACTTGAGCCTTTGGTTCAAGATGCGGGCTCAACGGCATCTGCGGGGGACCCTTTAAAAAATTGCGGCGTTACGCCGCAATTTTTTGTGATGGGTCATGCGTGAAGGGCGATGCGCATTGCCCATTACTCATCACTGGGCGAGTCTCAGCGTTCGTAGGACAGCCAAGTCTCAGCGTTCGTAGGACACTTCCTGTAACGTGAATGAATTTTCATAGGGCTAAATATGGCTAAAAAGGATCAATTGAGCGGCGTCG
>JANNPG010000664.1:0-5641 GCA_031399805.1 Betaproteobacteria bacterium
CACCGACTAAGTCCGTTCGTGCTTCTATACCCCGTTAGAGACAGGGGTCTCTAACGGGGTAGACATCAGGGCGAACGGTTGAGGACTTAATCAGAGCTTCCCTAGCAGAAGTTAACCAGGAGAAATATATGCACGCATACGCGAAATGGTTCACCGCGCTGGCGCTCGCGGCAGTGAGCGCGGCGGCGGTGGCCCAGGGGTATCCGAGCAAGACCATCCGCCTGATCGTGCCGTTTCCGGCGGGCGGTCCCACCGACATCATCGCGCGCACCGTGGGCCAAAAGCTCACCGAAAGCATGGGCCAGCCGGTGGTGATCGATAACCGCGGCGGCTCCGGCGGCAATATCGGCGCGGACATCGTCGCGAAGAGCGCGCCTGACGGTTACACGCTGCTGATGGCGATCGTCTCGCACGCCATCAATCCGAGCCTCTACAGCAAACTGCCGTTCGACCCGGTGAAGGATTTCTTGCCCATCACGCGCACGGGTGCGGCGACCATCATCTTCGTCGCCAGCCCCTCGATAGGGGCGAAGACGATCAAGGACATGATTGCGCTCGCCAAGGCGAAGCCGAAGCAGTACAACTTCGGTTCTCCCGGCAGCGGCACGCCGCATCATCTGGCGGGGGAACTCTTGAAGACGACGGCAGGCATTGATCTCATTCACATTCCATACAAAGGTGCGGCGCCGGCGATTGCCGATCTTTTGGGCGGACAGGTGAACACCGCCTTTGTCAGCCTGCCGGCGGCGCTGCCGCATGTGAAGGCCGGCAAATTGGTCGGGCTCGGCATCACCAGCCCCGGCCGCTCCGCGGTCGCGCCCGAGCTGCCGACATTCGCCGAAGCGGGGCTTGGCGGCTACGCGCTCGAGAACTGGTACGGCGCGCTCGCGCCGGCGGGAACGCCGAGGGACGTCATCCTCAAGCTCAACGTCGAAATCGTGAAAGCGCTGCAGATGACGGACGTGAAGGAGCGCCTGACCAGCCAGGGGTTTGAGACCCGCACCAGCACGCCCGAGGAATTCGCCGCCTACATCAAGTCGGAGATGGTGAAATGGGCCGCGATCGTCAAGGCGTCCGGCGCGAAGGTCGATTGATCCGCTCCGCGGCGCGCTGAAGATGCGAGACATTGCCCGGTTCCATCAGGAGTCCCTACGCGCGTTGAGCGAAGCGGGTGCGGCGGCGGGTGCTGCGGCCGGGCCCGAAGAGGCGCTGTGGGTAATCACCAATACATTGCCGGCGCTGCTTGGCGACCGCGAGTCGCACCTAACGCCGGGCAACCTCAAGGACGGCGAAAAACAGCAGTTCGCCTGCTGCTGCTTCGTGGTCACGCCGGACCGGCGGCATAATCTGCTCGTCGCGCCGGTCAATTTCCGCCCCCACCAGCGCCATCAGAAAATCGACATCGCGCTCGGTCATCCGGGACACGTCGTCGCGACGAAAGAGCCCATGCTGCTTGCGAATACGGATACGCACAAGTCGTTCGTGAAAATCCTCGAGACGTTCCGCGCGGGTTCGGCGGTCTTCGCGCCGCTCATGTGGGGCGCTGACGCTCTCGGCGTGATCGTCTGCGCGAGCCAGGCCCGCAACACGTTCAACCAAACGGATCTCGCGGCGCACGTCGCGTTCAGTCATCTCGCCGCCGCGCAGTGGATGGCGCACGCGGGACCCGCTTACCTCGGGAAGCTGACAGCCTGAGTGTCAGAAAAAAGCGAGCGCTCTTGCCTCTATGCTCTGGCGCGGCGGCGCGTTGGGCTGGGTGCCTGGATCCTTGAACGACGTGTGCGCGGTGAAGCGCGCGCGGCCGTCTTTCGCCGAGTCGAACACCTTGAACACCAGCGCCTCGTCGCGCCGCATCTGCGGAAAATAGAACCAGCGGTGCCGCGCGTTATGGCGCAGCCGGTAAGTCTGGCCGACGCGGTTCGGATAGCGGCGCTCGGCGATCATCAAGTCGTCGAACGGCACGCTTCCCGCGTCCGCGATCGCGAGCGGATTGCTCTGGATCGGCTGATTGATCGCGCGCCACACCTGGATGATCGCAAAGCGGCCCGCGAGAAGCTTCTCCGCTTCATCGGGAAGCAGATCGCGCACGCGCTGCGGCGCCGACCATTCGGTGTAATCGTTGTGCGCGGAGAGTATCGGCTCGCGCACGAGCTTCGCCTCGCGCTCCGACTCGTCGCCCGAGCGCAGTGTGTAGTCGAAGGCCACCACGCGTGCGGCGCCGGCCACCCGCTGGATGAGCTGCTCGACTTCAGGGTAATACTCCGCCTCGAGCCGGCTCTTGTCGAAGAAATCCTTGACCGCGGTCTGGTGCTCGACGAACGCAAAGCCATTGCGGTCGAGCGTGAACTCGCCGGCGCGCGGCCGCCCGTTTTCGATCGTCATCGGCCGCGGGTCGAGCGTGCCCATCCGGCGGCGGTGAATATTGTTGGGGCCGAAAGTCTCGTTAACGAGCTTCTCGCCGATGTCCAGCGTATAGGCGATGTCGGCGGTGATGGAGGTCATTGGAGTGAGGGACTGAGAGGTGATGGCTGATGAGTGATGGGCAATGCGTAATGGGTGATTGAGTAGTTAAGTAATTGAGAACTCATCTCGAAATTGCAAAACGACAACCAGCCACGGATAAACACAGATAAACGCAAATAAAAATCCACAACCGCCCTCTAACCGGCGCCGGTGCCTTTGAATTCATCTGCGTTCATCTGTGTTTATCTGTGGTTCGAAACTATTCTTGAGACCGCTTCTTAGTCACCCAATCCCTAAATCACGATTTTCCCGCGTCCATCAGCAGTTCGCGCTTCATGTCGGCGAGAGCGGTGATGCCGACGAGCGCCATATCGCGGTCAACCTCGTCGCGCAACAGCTTGATGGCGTGATGCAGGCCCGCATCGCCCGCGACGGCGGCCGCGTAGAGGAAGGGCCGGCCGAGGAACACGAAATGCGCGCCGAGCGCCAGCGCTTTCAATATGTCGGTGCCGCGCCGGATGCCGCTGTCCATCATGACCGTCATCTTGCCCGCCTCGGCGACGATACCCGGCAGCACGCGCAGGGGTGCGGCCGAGCCGTCGAGCTGGCGCCCGCCGTGATTGGAGACGATGACGCCGTCGACGCCGCTTTCGCGCGCGATGCGCGCGTCTTCCTTGTTGAGCACGCCTTTCAACACGAGACGGCCTTTCCACAAGCGGCGCATGAGCTCGACATGCGGCCACGACAGCTGATCGCGGTGGCCGCGGTCGCGCTCGCCGGTGCGCGTGATGAGCGGAACGCGCGGTCCCATGTTTTCGAAATGCGGCATGCCGTGCGTGAGCAGCGTACGCAGAAACATGCCGACAAACCAGCGCGGGTGCAGCAGGCTGTCCCACGCGAGGCGCAGCGTGGGGCGCAGCGGCCGGTTGAATCCGCTGCGCACGTTGTTCTCGCGGTTGGCGCCGACCGGCACATCGACGGTCAGCACGAGCGTGTCGAAGCCCGCGCGCGCGACGCGGTGGACGAGTTGCGTGATGGCCTCGGCCTCGCCGGCAAGGTAGGCCTGGAACCACGCAGTGGGCCCGTTTTGCCTGACGTCTTCGAGCCTGGACAGCGACGCGCCGCTCATGATCATCGGGATGTTGGCCTGCGCCGCCACGCGCGCGAGCACGATGTCGCCCTGATAGGCCGCCATCGAGCTGCCGCCCATCGGCGCAATGCCGAAGGGCGAGTCGTAGGTGCGGCCGAAGAGCGTGGTCTGTTGCGTGCGCGCGGAAACGTCGACCAGCACGCGCGGCACGAATGCGAGCTCATCGAACGCGGCGCGGTTGCCGCGCAGCGACGCATTTGTTTCGGCGCCGCCCGAGACGTAGCCGAACATCGGCCGCGGCAGATAGCGGCGCGCCGGCGCTTCGAAGTCGTCCAGCGCAAGTATCATGCGCAGCGCGCGCGGCAGGGCCTTATCGAGTTCCGCTCTGGCGCCGGTGTGCCGCTTGGGTGCCTGGGACGCGGCAGGCGAGGAAGGATTCAGTTCGCTGGTGGTATCAGGCATAGGGTGGGCGGGTCAAGAAATGATGGGTGGTGACGATGGGTGCGCGCTGAAGTTTACCTTGATATCCGCAAGACCGCTAAACCGAGCGGTCGTGAAATCGGGAAATCGGTAGATCGACCGGGAATTTTAAGGCGGTTACTTGCCTCGCCTGACTCCTGACTCCTTACGCCATTGCTTCGACGATCCTTATTTCCCTTTCCACCGCATCACCGAGCGCTTTCAACGCGGTCTGATAACCGGCGCTGTCGTGCGCGGCGACCGCCTGCGCCACGCCGTCGAACTCGATCATGACCACGCGCTGGTTGAGGCCGGCTTCGTAAACCTTGGCCGGCGCGCCGCGCACCAGAAACCGTCCGCCGCCCGCCTGGATCGCCGGCAACGCCAGTTTGGCGTAGGCCGCAAACGCGTCGGGGTTTTTGATCGAGCGATACAGCGTCACCGCGCGCTGCGCGGCGGCGATGCCGAGGCCGAGCTGCAGCAATGCCTGGTGCGCGACTTCGAGGCTCGATGGCATACATCACGGCAAATTTTGCGAGCATCAGGCCGAGCACCAGCGCCAACACGGTAAGGGGCATGCTCCCTATCAGCGCAAGGTTCGTGCTCAGGCCTTGCCGAGAAAATCCCACTTGCCGACATCCACGCCACGGTGGCGCAGGATGTTGTAGGTGGTCGTGATATGAAAATAAAAATTGGGGTAGGCGAAGTCGAGCAGGAATTGCATGCCTTTGAATTTCATTTCCTGGCCGCCGGCCTTGACGACGATTTCTTTTTCTTCCGTGCCGTCGATTTGCGAGGGCTTGAAGGTTTCGATGTAGGCGATGGTCTTGGCGATGCGCGCCTTGAGTTCGCCGAAGGTCTGTTCCGTGTCTTCGTACTTGGGAATGTCGGCACCGGCGAGACGTGCAATCGCGCCCTTCGCTGAATCAGAGGCGATCTGCACCTGCCGCGCGAGCGTGAACATATTCGGATACAAACGATCGTGGGTGAACACGGTGTGTTCGATTTTCTTCGCGTCCGCGTGGGCCTCGGCCTTGTCGAGAATGGCGGAGAGATTTTTCAGCATGGCGATGAAGCACGGCGCGCTTGTCTGGTACATGGAAATGGTCATGGCGGGTCCTGGATGGTGTGTGTGGAATTACTTGCGCCCGGTGAGCTTGAGTCCCTTTTCGAGCACGGCATTCGAGCGCGCGGGTTTCGGCATCAGGAAGCGGTAGCCGAGCGCGATCACTTCTTCGACGTTGTCGGCTTCCACGTGAGGGTGGCCGCACGCGACGTTGTGCTCCTTGCAGGTCGCGACGATCTCCGCCATCGCCGCGACCACCGCCGGATGCTTGTACTGGCGCGGAAAGCCCAAGTTCTGCGACAGATCGCCTTCGCCGATGATCACCACGCCGATGCCCGGCACTTCCTTTAATATCTTCGGCAGGTTTTTCACGCCGTTGACGTCTTCGCACATGATACCGACCAGAATTTCGCCCTTGGGGTCGAGCGGCCACACGTCGGCGCGGTCATAGTACTCCTGCGCCGTGAGGCCCCAGTAACGGGCGGCGGCGGTGGGCCCGTCTCCGCGCTGACCCTCCGTATCGAAGCGGGGCGCGTTGGCGGTCCGCTCATTGCGGCACGCGG
>JANNPG010000011.1:0-5450 GCA_031399805.1 Betaproteobacteria bacterium
TTGTTGATGTCCGCAGCGCTCAGCGCCGACACCAGCGTCTTCATCATGTCGTGCTTGCGCTGCCCGCTTTTATAAGCGTCGATGGTTCCGACAAAGTACTTGGGGTCCATCCCGACGAGGTTGGGCATGCCGGAGATCTTGGTAATGCCGTTTTCTCCGTGGCATCCCGCACAGCCCGCTGCCGCCGCTTTTCCCGCGGCGACCGGATCGGGGCTCGCGGGGGCGGCCTTGGATTTCGGTAATGGTGCGGGTTGCGCCGGATCGAGGCTCGCATAGTAGGCCGCCACCTTGACCAGCGCATCGTCGCTCAGGAATTTGACGACGTTGTTCATCGGGGTACTGCCGCGTCCGCCCGCCTGATATACCCGCAGCTCGAGATAGAGGTAGGCCGGACGTTGGCCGGCGATATGTGGCGTGTTTTTGGCCTTGGCGATACCGTTGATGCCGTGGCAGCCCGCGCACGAAGCCTCGGCGACGCGCTTGCCTTCGGCGATATCCTGCGGCGTCGCGTACGCGGCGCGCAGATCCGTGGAGACGGTCGGCTGCGCCCCGTTTGCTGTCGACGCGACGGCGGTGATGATCGCCGCCAGCAGCATGTAAATCCGGTGACTAACAGTTTGGGCGTAGCGTCTCATCGGCAGTTCCTCTAACGATTATCGGAAGCTCTTTCCGCCAGTTGCTCTTTTCACCTGCGGCTGCGCCGCTTTCAGAAAACCATACACAAGGCCTGCGTTACAGCCGGCATGGATCCGTCCCTATGCCGAATAATTTCGGCGAGACGCTCACGAGGTGTAAAGGATAGATTGTTTTTCTGAAGCAAGCTTGATCTAGATCAGGGATGTCATACAGAACAGTACGGACTGTCGCAGCGCAAAGGCGAAACGAAAATCTATCTGCTGGACCCGCAGTGCACGTCGGGTGCCGTTTGCCGAATTCGAACGGTGCATACATCTTAGCGGTACGCGGGGCGTTTTGACAGCTTGCGTTGCAGCGTCCTGCGATGCATCGACAGCGCTCTTGCCGCGGTCGACAGGTTGCCTCGCCACTCCATCTATCACCCTGTTAATATAATCCCATTCGATTCGATTTATCGACAATGGCTTGTCGAGGAGTTGCACGAGGCGGTCACCATCCTCGCGGGCGCTGAAGTGTTCGCTGCCGATGCTCCCCGTGCCGTCGCGCCGGAGGCTGAAATCTGCAAGGGTTGCCACGAGAAATACGTTGAAACCTACCTGACCACCAAACACGGCCAGCAGGGCAATCTAAAGGGTCCTGACTGTCAAACCTGTCATGCCAATGCGCTTGAGCACGCGAAGGCGGGAGGCGGTCGCGGCGTAGGCGGTGTCCTGGGATTTAACAGCAAAGCCATTCCCGCCGTGAAGAAATCCGCCGTCTGCCTGTCCTGTCATGAAGGCAACCGGCACCTCGCATTCTGGGACTCAGGCAGGCACGCGAAGAACGACGTCGCATGCAACGATTGCCACTCGCTGCACGGCAAACCCGGTCCGGGCGCGACCATCGCGCTGAAGCACCCGAATCCCTTGATTGCCCCGTACCAAACGACGCAGCGCCAGTTGCAGTATGAGACTTGCGTTACCTGCCACAAGCAGATCCGCACGCAAATTCTCAAGAATTCGCATCACCCGATTATCGAAGGCAAAGTCAATTGCACCGACTGTCACAATCCGCACGGCGCGCTGTCGCGGGCGATGGTGAAGAGCGAGTCGATTCCGCAGTTGTGCACCGGCTGTCATTCGGAAAAACGCGGACCTTTCATGTGGGAGCATCCGCCGGTCGAGGAGAATTGTCTGACCTGCCACAATTCGCACGGTTCGAACCATAAGCGGCTGCTGGCCATGCCGGCACCTAACGTGTGCCAGGACTGCCATGACGCCGCGCGGCATCCCGGCACGGCTTACAGCGGGGCCATGGGCTGGATCCCGGTGCCGCCATCGGCGACCAATACACGGCTGATCGCCCGCGGATGTGTCAACTGCCATGCCAGCATTCATGGCAGCAATGCGCCGGCCAGGCGTGGCAAGTTCTTATTGCGTTAGGAGCCAAGAATGAGAGCGAAACTGGTTACAATACTTGCCGCGGGTCTTCTCGCCCTGTCGCCGGCGGCTCGCGCTGCCGACGGGGACGCCGGATGTAAATTATCCGGCAACATCGGCATCGGAGTTCAGGGCGTAAACGTCAATGCGCTCGATCCCTCGAAGTTCAAAGAATATCGGGACATGAGCAATGGCTTGCTCCCCACCTTTGAGTTTAAGGGGCGTTGTGCCGATAACTACTTCAACGCCTACGGCGAGAACCTGGGTCGCGACGATCAGTACATGGACCTTAACGGGGGACAGTACGGAGTATTCAAGTATCGGCTCTACGACAACGACCTGCGGCATAACTTTGGGTCCGGCGCCGGTGCACTCACACCCTATTTCGGCGTTGGGAGCGCGAGTTTGACGGCGCCATTTGGCGCAACCGGGATCACCAATAAAAATCCCGGTACTTGGAACACATTCGATAACTCGTACAAGCGGCAGGATATCGGCGGCATGTTTGAATTTTCGAACAATTCGCCTTTCTATGCCCGGTTCGACGGTAATCAGGTCAGGCGGGAAGGCATAAAAGTCCTTTCTGGGGCGGTAGGCACGAGCCCCGGCCAGGGATTCATGGATCTGCCTTCGCCGGTGGATTTCACGGACAATAACATCTCGGGCGAGGTGGGTTACCAATCCAAGAAAGGCCACATCGCGCTGAACTTCTTGCAAAACAAGTTTACCAATGGCAATTCCCTTTTAAACTGGACGAACGGCTTTTTCGGAGGGACCGACACCACGGTCCTGCCGCCGGAGAGCACTCTCACCAAGGTGAGCCTCAACGGCAATTTGCGGCAACTGCCGGGTAGTTCGGTTTTGGCCGGCCGCATGACCTACAGCAAGACGGAGAACAACGTTGCGGTGTTGCCAAGTATTTTGTCTGGCGTGGGCGGTCTCGTCGGCGCGTCGGCTGCGAACAATGCCGGTTTCGACGGCGACGTTGTTCACCAGACCGCGTCGCTCTCGCTCAACTCGCGGCCCGCGCCGAAACTCGACACCCGGTTGTACTGGAACTATAACCGCAAGGACAACAGGTCGACGCCCCTCACGTTTACACCCACCCTGGCATCAGGCCTGCGGTGCAGTGGTGGTCCATGCGTAACGGAAGTCTACAACTACAGGAAGAACAGTTACGGATTCGAAGGCGGGTACCGGATCAATCCAGAGAACAAGCTCGGTTTCGGATTTGATTATATGGACGCCGACTACAACCGCATAGATTTCACCCGCGCCATCGACCGCAAATACTCGGTTGAATGGAAAAACAGCTCGTTCGACAGCCTCGATACGCGGGCCAAGTACCAACGCCTGGTGCGCACAGGGACTTTCGTGGACACCGGGAACTTTAACGCATTTCAGAGGCGCTTCGACCTGGCAAGCGTCAACCAGGACCTCGCAAAGGTGGCTTTCGACTCCACTCCGCGGCCGCTGCTCAATCTGGGGCTCGAACTCATCTATAAACACAACGACTTCACGGGCGACATACTGACGCTCGGTCGCACCAAGGATCAGCGGGGCGAATTGTACGCGAGCGTGGGATATGGTGATCCCAGCTCTCTTCGGGTGCTGCTGTTCGGCAATGTGGAATACGTGACGTATGACTCGCTGCACCGGGTTGGGGCGGTCGGCGGTGGCAATCCTAGTTCACCGCCTGCCGGTGGCCCTCCGAGCACCAGCTACACATGGGCCGGAAAGAACCGGGACAAAAGTTATCTGATAGGTTTCGGGACCGATTGGGTGCCGGTCGAACGGTGGAAAGTGAACAGTTCGGCGACCTGGGCGAAGACGCAGGGAACCGTGGACTTTACCTCGCAGAGCGGGGCCGTAATTGCCGCGCCCGGTTTGCTGCCGATCCCGAACCGCGACAATACGACCACAATTACCCTTAACATCAAAGGCACCTACAGTTACACCAAGAACTGGGACTTTACCGGCGGCTACGCGTATCAACACTACAGCTACAGCGATATCTCAAGTGACGGCTATAAATACATCGTCGGGACGACGAGTGCCGGATCGATGGCGAGCGGCCTTTACGCGTTTCCAGCTTTCAACTCGAATACGGTATACGCGCTGGTCAAGTACAAATTCCAGTAAGCCCGGCGCGCAATTTCCCGTGCGAGCGTCTTGTCGTTTGTACGCAAAGCGCGCCGGATGCGGGCACCCTCAGGTGCGGCCGGCGTGTAGATGGCCGTTGTCATCCGATTCGCCGGTCCAAACGTTGTCTCAATCAGAATTGCGGTGAGTTGTTTTTAGGTATACTTGCGCGGCTAATGGTTTCAAGATTATTTGACCAGCTATTCGAATTGCAAAAAGGATACTTCATGAAATCGATGTCACTATTTTTGGTTATCGCGGGCATACTCTTCGCGGGTGCGGCGAACGCGCAATCGGGCGCGGATCTGGCGAAGTCCAAGAATTGCATGAGTTGCCACGAACTCGATAAGAAGAAGGTCGGGCCCGCGTTCAAGGACATCGCCGCGAAGAAGCCCGACGAAGCGAAACTCATTGCGGCGCTCAAGGAAGGCAAAGGCCACCCGGTGAAAGTGGCGGCGACGGATGCCGAACTGAAAACCCTGGTGCAATACGTGTTGTCGCAGAAGTAGGATTTCAGCGGCGCGCGAAAAGCCGGCTTGAGCCGGCTTTTCTATTGCGTGCGGCCGATGCGAATCCGGTAAAATGCGCCGTTCATGCAAAAACCCCGCTAAGCGCGTTAACTGTAAATTGGCGTTGGTGTGGAACGGCATTCACCTTGCGTTGTCGCAACCTCTGAGACCAACTTCAATTGATGAAACCCAGACATAAACGGATGGCCATCATCGCCGCGGGCCTCGCGGCGCTCGGCATCGCGGCCGCGTTGGTCCTGAATGCATTCCAGAGCAATCTGGTGTTTTTCTTCAGTCCGTCCCAAGTCGTCGCGAACGAGGCGCCGCACGGCAAGGCGTTTCGCATCGGCGGCATGGTCGAGGCCGGCAGCCTTAAACGCGAGAACGACGGGCTGACGGTGCATTTCCGCGTGACCGATACCGCGCAGACGATCCCGGTTGTCTATACCGGCATTCTGCCCGACCTTTTCAAGGAAGGTAAGGGCGTCGTCGCGCAGGGCCGGTTGCGGCCGGACGGCGCGTTCGCGGCGACCGAAGTGCTTGCCAAGCACGATGAAAACTACATGCCGCCCGATGCGGCGCACGCCATCGAACAGGCGCAAAAAGCGCAAAAAACCGTCGTAGTCAGATAAGCTCCCGGTCATTGTACAAATGATAGTCGTCGCCTTTGCCCTCACCCCGAGCCCCTCTCCCGGCGGGCGAGGGGAACGTCGAGCGGAAACAGCTTGCCAGCTGTTTCCGAAAA
>JANNPG010000021.1:0-3015 GCA_031399805.1 Betaproteobacteria bacterium
AACCGACGGTGGCAAGGCTCCAGTTAAAGGTGGCGGGAACGAGGAAATCGGCCGCACCCACAGCGAGCGTCAAAAGCTGGCCAGCAATAATGCCCGCCGGCACGGGAGTCATATCACCGCTCGCTGACGTGACCCGGATCATCCGCCCAGCATTGAGAGGGAAGGACGTCGTCGTGGTCACATCGGTGGTGACGCTCGTGGATCCGCTGAATCCAAATGAGCCACTCACGTAGGAGGGCAGCGCATGCACCGCGTTTGCCGCCATCAAAGCGAGGCTGGTAACCGCTGCAATAAGTAGTCGTTTAAACATAATGACCTCTCGAAGGTTAAAGTCCAACCGAGTCCAGTACGGGTTTCAGTTGTTTCATCCAATATAAAGCAGTATCCATGCCAATCTAGTGAGAAAGGCTTAAACCAATGAAAATAAAGGAATTACTAATCATACTCACACAAGGGCAAATGAAATTTAAGATGCGGCGTAAAATTTGTCGACAAGAATTCTGCCTAAAACCGTGTCCGACCTGATTTAGGCCGGAAAACGTGTAAATTTCTTCGACAAGAGCATGAAAATGATCAAAAAACTCGCCGGCGCCGTCCGGGCATTGCGCGCGGGTGCTCTCGATTGGGTGCGGCTGCCGGCGCTGCGTGGATCACCGCAATTCGGCGAAACGAATTGGCACGGCGCTAATCGCGCAACTGGTTGAGCAGGTTCTGAGCGGCCGCCCGATGCGGAAACTTCGCGTCGGCCGACACCAGCTTCTCCAGCTCATTGCGGGCTTTGGTTTTGTCGCCCGATTTCGCCAGCGCCTGCGCCAGGTGATAGCGGATCTCGAGGGCCTTGGGTGCAGCGTCAACCGCTTTTTGCAGCAACTCGATGCCGCGCTTGGTATCGCCCTGCTCGACCAGGATCCAACCGAGCGTATCCGCGACCGCTGGATTGTCGGGCATGAGCTTGTAGGCGCGCTCCGCAGTCGCCAGCGCACGCTTATCCTTCACCTGCTGGTAGGCCCAGGCGAGACTGTTCAGCGCCAACCCGTTGTCGGGTCGCTTTTGCAGCAGCCACTCATACTGCGTGATCGCCTCCGGGTACTTGCCGCGACGCAGAGCGTTATCAGCGGCATACGCCCGGACTTCGAGGTCATCGGGCACATCCTTCAGCCATTGCGCCAGCCGCGCGTCCGCCTCGTCCGGCTTCCCGGCGAGCGTGTACGCCTCGTGCATTTTGATCACAACGGCGCCATACCTCTGCATGCGAAAAGCCGTCTCATACGCCGTGGCGGCCTGCGGGAATTTCTTCTGCGCCATTAATACGTCGCCTTCGAGAGCGAAGCCGAGCGGGGACTTGGCGGCCTCCTTTTGCACCTGCCGCGCGATTTGCATCGCCTCCGGGTAACGCCCGGCGCGTATCTCCAGATTGACCAGCGCCGCCCGCGCCTCGACGAAATCCGGCTTCAGCGACAGCGCTTGTTTCAGCGTGCTCGCAGCCGTCGCCTGGTCGGCATTCAGCGCTTGCGCCGTGCCCAGACGGTACAGCGCAACCGGCGAATTAGGGTGCAATGCGGCGAGCCGGCGATAGGTCGACAGCGCTTGCTCCTTCTGCCCCATGCCCATCTGAATCGCACCCAGCACGTCGAGCACGTCGGGATTGTCCGGGCTGCTCGCCTGCGCTTGTTGTGCGGCCTCGAGCGCCTTCTTCGCGTCCCCCACCCTGGTGTAAAAGCGCGCCAACATCAACGACGGCTGCGCAGAGCCGGGGCCCGCCTTGCGCGCGCGCTCCAGCCAATCGATCTCCTCCTTCTGCGTAGCGCCGATCCGCCCGGCAAGGCTGGCGAGCGCCAGCAGCGCCTGCACGTCGTTCGGGTCTTTCTCCAGGATCACCTCCAACCGGCGGCGCGCCGCCTGCGGGTTCTTGTCCTGCAAATCAAGCTGCGCGAGGTTCATCGCCGCAGGCACATAGCTCGGCTGCAACTTCAGTGCCTGTTCGAGATGCTTGCGCGCACTCGCGGGGTCCTTCTTGGCGGCATAAATCGCCGCCTTCAGGTTGTAGGTCAGCGGATTGTCCGGCTGCTTTTTCTCCAGCGACTGCAGCGCCTTCAGCGCCTGGTCGTAGTTCGCCCGCCGCAGGTGCGTCATGATCAGCAGAATGTCTGCCTGGTATTTGCTCGCATCAAGCTCTACCGCGGACTCGAGGTCGGCAAGCGCGCGGTCCGTGTCACCCGTGGCCAGACGGCTCGCGCCAAGCCCGACACGCAGGCCGGCGCTCTTCGGATCACGCTTCGCTGCCTTTGCCAGATATTCCGCCGCCTTGGAAAACTCGTTGGTCTGCATGTACAATTCGCCAGCCAGCGCCAACATCGCGGCATCTTCCGGCGCCTGTATGAGTCCGGACTGCACTACCTCGATCGCGCGCTGCACCTGGCCGCTTTTCGCCAGCGACGCGACCAATAACTTACGCGCATACAGATTGTTCGGCGCGCGCTCGACCACGCGCCCAAGATAGGACTGCGCCTGGGCGTACGAACCCAGCTCAAACTCGACCATCCCCGCCAGCAACACGCTTGAAATTTGGTCTGGCGCCACCTTGAGCACTTGCTGCAAGGCGTCGCGCGCGGCAGGATAGTTTTTCTGGCGAAATTCGAGCAGCCCCTGCATGTGATTCACCATCGGGCTGTCCGGAATGCGCTTGCGCAATGCGTCGATCTCTTTGCGCGCCTCGTCAAAGTTGCCACCGGCAATCTGCAGCGAAGCAACGTTCTCGCGCGCGGAGATGTGATTCGCGTTGAGCTCGAGAACTTTCCCGTAGGCCGCCAAAGCACCCGCCCGATCGGCCGTCATACGGCTCAGATCGCCCTTTATAAGCCACGCATCTTCGCTCTTCGGCGCGCTCGCAATCGCGCGCTCAATCAGGCGCGCCGCTTCCTCCACGTTCTTTTCCCCCGCCGCCAGCCGCGCCTTCCCAAGCAGCGCATCCGCATGCTCGGGCTGCAGCGCAAGCGCCTGGTCGAAGGCCTGTTT
>JANNPG010000022.1:0-2446 GCA_031399805.1 Betaproteobacteria bacterium
GGCTACGTCTGCTTTGGGTCGAGGCTGTGAGAGGTGGGACGAGTGCGGACCGTGGCGGTCGCAACCCGTCCATCTCTTACGCTGCGTTCAGGCCTTGCCGGTTTTCGGAATGAACTTGAGCGCGATGCCGTTATTGCAATATCGCTTGCCGGTGGGTGCCGGGCCGTCGTCGAAAATGTGGCCGTGATGCCCGCCGCAGCGTATGCAGTGGTACTCGGTGCGCTGATAGAAAATCTTGTGATCTGTGCGGGTGCCGAACACGCCCGGAATGGTCGTAAAGAAACTCGGCCAGCCCGTGCCGCTGTCGAATTTCATGGCTGAAGTGAATAGCGGCAGATCGCAGCCGGCGCAGATAAATACGCCCGCGCGCTTTTCGTTATCGAGCGGGCTCGTGCCGGCACGCTCGGTGCCTTCCTCGCGCAGTACATTGTATTGCAGCCCGGCGAGCCGTTTTTTCCATTCATCCTTCGACAGTTTGAGCGGTTCGGTGGGCGACGGCACCTTGGTTCCGTCGGCGAGCAGTGTTTTCCAGTTTTTTTGCAGGTCCTCGACGGATTTCATCGAATCGGCCGGCGCCGCAAAGACACGCCGCGTAACGCCGAAGAGCAGCGGCACGCCGGCGAGTGCTTTCCAGAATGTGCGTCGTTGCATAAGCTAACCTCCTGATTTTCTGACAACCTGTGATCGCCAAAGTTCCGCAATGTGGAATTTAGTCGCTACCCGCCGCATTTCATTACACGCGCGGCTTACAGAGTTGCATTCGAACCAAAGATTACAGTGCACTGGCTCGACAGAACTCCACCATTGCCGTGCGCGAGCGCGACGTCGCAGTCCCTGACCTGCCGCTTGCCGCATTCGCCACGCACCTGGCGTATTGCTTCGATCAAGACGAGGAGCCCGTACATGCCGGGGTGGCAGTAGGAAAGCCCGCCGCCGCTGGTGTTGACCGGCAGTTTGCCGCCGGGCGCGGTGGTGCCGCCGGCCACGAAACGTCCGCCTTCGCCTTTGGGACAGAAGCCCAGGTCTTCGAGAAACAGAATGGGCGTGATGGTGAACGCGTCGTAGAGCGACAGCATTTTGACGTCGGACGGCTTGACGCCTGCCATCTTGTAGGCCTCAGCGCCCGATATGGCGGCCGCAGTGACGGTGAGGTCGGGCATGTTGGATATCGTGCCGTGGCTCAATGAATCGCCGGTGCCCAGAACGTAGACGGGTTTTTTCTTGAGCGTCTTGGCGCGCGCGGCGGAGGTGATGACGATGGCGCCGCCACCGTCGACGACGAGGCAGCAATCGCGCACCGTGAATGGGTAGCTGACCATGCGCGCCTTCAGTACCTGCTCGATGGTCAGCGGTTCCTTTTCCCACGCGATCGGGTTCAGCAACGCCCACTGGCGCGCGGAGACCGCGACTTCCGCGAGATGCTCGCGCGTGGTGCCGAACTGGTGCATGTGGCGCGCGGCGGCCAATGCGTACGCGCTGATCGGCAGGATGGGTTTGTACGGCGTTTCGTAATGGTTGTATTCACGCGGGCTCGCGGCGGCGCGGCTGACCGAGCGTTGCGTGCTGCCGTAGGCGATGACCGCGACTTCGCACAACCCCGCTTCAATCGCCATCTGCGCGTGGGTGACGTGCGACATGAACGACGAGCCGCCGATGATGGTGCCGTCGAAATATTTCGGCTTGATGCGCAGATATTCGGCGAGCGCCATCGGCCCCATCCGCACCTGCGTGGCGGCGACGAAGAGACCGTCGACGTCGGACAGTTTCAATCCGGCATCATCGAGCGCGCGCATGGTGGCCTGCGCTATGAGATCGACCGGGCTCGTGAGCGGGGCGACGAGCCCGAGATCGGACTCCGCAGCACCCACGACTGCAACACTTCCGCGTTTACGGCTCATTTTGCGCCCTCCGCCGGGGTGAACACCGGATAGGGGAGTTGCTTCTCGTCGCCCGGGTTGATTTTGACTTTGACGCGCATGCCGATCTTGACCTGCATCGGATCGATGCCTTCCACCCGGCTCATCATGCGAAAGCCCTCGTCGATGTCGATCAGCGCCACGTTGTGCGGCGGCTGGTCCTTGGTGGCGTGCACCACGGTGGTCGAATACACGGTGCCGAGCCCCTTGGAGACGCGCCATTCGAGGTTGGTGCTGCCGGTTTTCGGCGCGACCGCGCGCGGGAAAAACACCGGCGTGTTGTCGTCGGTGCACACCTGGTAGGCGAGTTCGCCTTTCTTGCAGTGCTCGATGTACACGCCGAGCGGGGATTCTTTCATCAGGCTTTGCATCGTGGGTTGTCCTTTACGGGGCTGATCGAACGAGCGGGGAATCCATTTTAGCGCGTGTCGGCGTGTTTTGCCGGCAAGCGTGCCAAACCTAGGGGAGTTCTGATTAAACCCTTTCCCGTTCGGCCTGAGGTATCGAAGGGTGAACGCTGTGTTCAGATA
>JANNPG010000023.1:0-5954 GCA_031399805.1 Betaproteobacteria bacterium
CGGCGTGCGCTACCTGTCGATGCTGTCGGGATTCGTATTCTTCTCGCACCAGATGGGCAGTTTCTGCGGCGTGTGGCTCGGCGGCTATCTCTACGACAAGACCGGCTCCTACAACGTCGTGTGGATGATTTCGATCGGGCGGCGGCAGCCGCGCGCGTGATCGCGCGCTCCTTGATCGGCCAGTTGATGAGCGCGGCAAAGACGCCGAGCCCGATGGAAATCATCCACACGACGTTGTAGGAACCCGTCTTGTCGTAGAGATAGCCGCCGAGCCACACGCCGCAGAAACTGCCCATCTGATGCGAGAAGAACACGAATCCCGATAGCATCGACAGGTAGCGCACGCCGAAGATATGCGCGACGATGCCGTTGGTAAGCGGCACGGTGGAAAGCCACAGGAAACCGATCGCGCCTGCGAACAGATAAACCGACAGCGGCGTGATCGGCAGCGCCAGAAAGATGATAATCACCACGCTGCGCAGCGCGTATATGCCGGACAGCAGGTATTTCTTGGTGTAGCGCGCGCCGAGCTGGCCCGCGATGTAGGTGCCAAAAATATTGAAGAGCCCGATCAGCGCGAGCGCGGTGACCGCAACGCCGGCCGACAGTTGCTGGTCGCGCATAAAAGACGGAAAGTGCACGCCGATGAACACGACCTGAAAGCCGCACACGAAGAAGCCTGCGATCAGCAGCCAGAAGCTCGGGTAGGCGAACGCTTCGCGCAGCGCTTGCGCAATCGTCTGCTGCCGGACCGTCGTGGCGACGCGCGTCTCCTTAAGCCCGATGGAAAGCGGCACGATCAGGCACACCAGTCCCGCGAGCAGCAGGAGCGCATTACTCCAGCCGAGGCCGTCGATCAGCCATTGCTCGGCCGGCACCATCAGAAACTGGCCGAATGAGCCGGCGGCGGCGGAAATGCCAAACGCCTGCGAGCGCTTGTGTTCCGGGAAGTTGCGCCCGATCACGCCGGAAATGACAGTGAAGGTGCAGCCCGAGAGCGCGAGTCCGATCAGCACGCCCGCGGAGAGGCTGAACATCACCGGGCTCGACGACGCGGTCATCAGCACGAGACCGGCGGCATAAAACACCGCGCCGAAGATTAGCGCCTTCACCGCGCCGTAACGGTCGGCAATCATACCGGCGAACGGCTGCGACAAGCCCCACAGCAGATTCTGGATGGCGAGCGCGAACGAGAACGCCTCACGGTTCCAGCCGTATTCGGTGCTCATCGGCAACAGGAAGAGGCCGAACCCGTGACGGATGCCCATCGCCAGCGTGAGGATGATGCTGCCGCAAACCAGGATGGTGACGAGTTGGCGCGATTTGTCGGTCATGGCGCGGGTGGATTACAAAGCATCACATACTGCGGCGGTCACGATCTCCGTCGTCGCTTCGCCGCCGAGGTCGGGCGTGTGAATTTTTTTCGCGGTGACGGCTTCGATCGCTTTCATCATGCGTACCGAGGCGTCTTTTTCACCGAGGTGCTCGAGCATCATCGACGCGGTCCAGAAGGTCGCGATCGGATTGGCGATGCCCTGGCCCGTGATGTCGAAGGCCGAGCCGTGGATGGGCTCGAACATCGAGGGAAACTTGCGCTCGGGATTGAGATTCGCCGTCGGCGCGATGCCGAGGCTACCGGACAAAGCAGCGGCGAGGTCGGACAGAATATCGGCATGCAGGTTGGTCGCGACGAACGTGTCGAGCATAGAGGGCTTCAGCACCATCTGCGTGGTCACCGCATCGACCAGTACGCGCTGCGTTTCGACCTCGGAATAATTCTTCGCCACTTCGTAGAATATCTGGTCCCACATCACCATGCCATGGCGCTGCGCGTTCGATTTGGTGACGAGCGTCAAATGCTTGCGCGGACGCTTGCTCGCAAGCTCGAACGCGAAACGATGGATGCGCTCGACGCCGTTGCGCGTAAATACCGAGGTTTCGGTCGCCACTTCTTCGGGCAGGCCCGTGTGCACGCGGCCGCCGCTGCCCGAATATTCGCCTTCTGAATTCTCGCGGATGATCACCCAGTCGATGCGCTCGCCGCCCGCGAGCGGGCTGGTTACGCCCGGCAACACGCGCGCCGGGCGCACATTCGCGTATTGATCGAAACCCTGGCAGATCGGCAGGCGCAGGCCCCACAGCGAAACATGATCGGGCACGTCGGGCGCGCCGACGGCGCCAAAGAATATGGCGTCGAACGTCTTCAGTTTGTCGAGGCCGCCTGCGGGAATGTAGTAACCGTGTTTCTTGTAATAATCGCTGCTCCACGGAAAATGCTCGACATTGAGCTTGAAGCCGCCGTCGCGTTCTGCGAGCACCTTGAGAGTCTGGAGACCGGCGGCAATGACTTCGGTGCCGATGCCGTCGCCGGGAATGGCGGCGATTGTGTATTCGCGCATAAAAGCAGTGAGGCGTTAGGAGTGAGGGGTGAGGCGCAAAAGGCGAAGGGCAGAGCGTAACTGCTTAGTTCCGGTTTGTCATCCTCCGTGGCCGCCGCAGCGTGTAAAATCCGGTTTTGCCCGCCGCGCCCCGTCCATTGAAAATCCTTGCGCTGGAAACCTCCACCGAACTGTGTTCCGCCGCGTTGTGGCTGGACGGCAGGGTGGATGCGCGCGAAGTCGTGGCCGGGCAGCGTAATTCGGAATTGCTGTTGCCGATGGTGGATGCCCTGATGAGTGCGCATGAACTCGTGGTACGCGATCTCGACGGCATCGCGTTCGGTTCCGGGCCAGGGGCGTTTACCGGCGTGCGCATCGCATGCGGCGTCGCGCAGGGCATCGCGTTCGGCATCGACGTGCCCGTCGTCGGCATCGGCACTCTGCTGGCGCTGGCCGAAGCGTCGGGTGCAATGCGTGTTGTATGCTGCCTCGACGCGCGCATGGGCGAGGTTTATCACGCCGCGTTTGAAAAGCGCGGCGACGATTTCGTGGAAGTGCACGCGCCGGGTTTGTACCAACCTGCCGCGGTGCCTGCGTTGCCCGGCGCACGATGGATCGGCTGCGGCAGCGGGTTCGCCGTTTACCGCAGCGCGCTGGCGGCGCGCTACGCCGGCAGCCTCGAGCGCGTGATTGAAAATCTGACGCCGCACGCACGCGAAATCGTCAGGCTGGCGGCACAGGAATTTGCACGCGGCAATGCGGTCGACGCGGCGGACGCGGCGCCGTTGTACGTGCGCAACAAAGTGGCGCTGCGGGTGGATGAACGATGAGTGCATTGCTCGAAAGCATGCCGCGCTACCGGCGGATGAGAGCCGCCGATGTCGATGCGATCATCGAGATCGAGAACGAGGTCTATCCGCAGCCGTGGACGCGCGGTAACTTCAACGATTCTCTGCGCACCGGATATCAATGTTGGGTACTGGAAGCCGGCGGTGAATTGGTCGGTTACAGCGTCTTCATTATCGCGGCCGGCGAGGCGCATCTGCTTAATCTGAGCATCGCGTCCGCGTGGCAGCGTCGCGGCTACGGACGCGAGATGCTCAAATTCCTGCGCAAGCTTGCGCGCGATTGCAACGCCGGCAAGATGTATCTCGAAGTGCGTCCGTCGAACATCGCCGGCCGCCGCCTCTATGCGTCCGCGGGTTTCAGCGAAATCGCGACGCGCCGCGGCTACTACCTGGCGCACGACGGCCGCGAGGATGCGGTCATCATGGAGCTGGAATTGAAATGACTGCATCGCGTGACGAAATTCTGAAAGAGCTCGGCTTGTGGCCGGTATGGCGGTTGCGCGGTAGCGCAGGCGGTGCGACTTCAGAGGTGCTGGTTTCCGGTAGCGCAGGCGACCCGCCTGCAATCCAACCCCTCATCCAGGGCATCCACGATTGCGGTTACCTGCCGCACCTCAAGGCCGCAGGGGGAAACTACTTTGTCACGTTCCGTCTCGCGGATAGCCTTCCTGCAGCGATACTAAGGCAACTTGAGGAAATCCCGGAAAAGCAACGGTCCAGGAAGATCGAAGAAACTCTGGATGCCGCGCACGGTGAGTGCTGGCTCGGGAAGCCTGAGATTGCCGGGTTGCTTAAGCAGGTGCTGCTGAAGTTTCATGGAGAACGCTATCATCTGCATGCATGGGCCATTATGCCCAACCACGTGCACATGCTGATTGAGCCCATTGCCGGCAAATCACTTTCCGAAATTCTCCAGGGGATCAAGTCGGTCAGCGCGCACGAAGCCAACAAGGTGCTGGGTCGGGAGGGGGAGTTCTGGCAGACAGAAAGTTACGACCATCTGATTCGAGACGACGCAGATCGTGCAAGGTGTGTCGAGTATATTGCGCAAAACCCGGTTAAGGCGGGGCTCGCCGAGACTGCGGAGGACTTCCGCTTTTCCAGTGCGTATCAGGCACAAACTTCTGCAGGCGGGTCGCCTGCGCTACGAAATCCAGCGGTGGCTGATGCGGGCGACCCGCCTGCACTACGCCCCGGAGGAAGTCCCCTTGGGGGACCGAAGCGGGCAAGAACTGTTGCTGTTGCCGCGCCGGCATTGCCGCTCGATGCGCGTGCCGCGGAGATTGCGCATATGGAGTGGCCGCAGTTGAAGGAAAACGTGGCCGCGTGTGTGGCGTGTGCGTTGCACGAGGGGCGCAACAAGACCGTGTTTGGCGTCGGCGATGAGGCGGCGGAGTGGCTGTTTGTCGGTGAAGGGCCCGGCGCCGACGAGGACGTCAAGGGCGAGCCGTTTGTCGGGCAGGCGGGAAAGCTTCTCGACAACATGCTGGCGGCGATCAATCTGAAGCGCGGCCACAACGTCTATATTGCTAACATCATAAAATGCAGGCCTCCCAACAACCGCAATCCGGAAGCGGGCGAAGCGGCGCAATGCGAGCCGTATCTGCACCGTCAGATCGCGCTCATCAAGCCGAAGCTGATCGTGGCGCTCGGCAAGGTCGCGGCGGTCAACCTGTTGAAGCGCGACGCCCCGGTGGCCACTATGCGCGGCAAATTGCACGAATATCAGGGCATCCCGCTGATCGTCACCTACCATCCGGCCTATCTCTTGCGCAGCCTCCCGGAGAAGGCCAAGGCATGGGCGGATTTGTGTTTTGCGGTGGAAACCATGCAGGGCTTGCAAAGCGGCAAGCGAGCCCCCAACTAAGGCACGCGACCTTTTTCATTGAGGAGAAATAGCCATGAACCGAATTTTCGTTACGCTGATATTGCTGCTGGCAACGCTGGGTCTCTCCGGCTGCGGCTACAACACGCTGCAGGCCGGTGACCAGCAAATCAAGGCGGCTTGGGCCGAGGTGGTGAATCAGTATCAGCGGCGCGCCGATCTGGTGCCGAATCTCGTCAACACAGTCAAAGGTTTCGCCCAGCAGGAGAAGGATGTGCTGCTCGGCGTAACCAATGCGCGCGCCAAGGTCGGGAGCATTCAGGCGACACCGGAGCTCGTGAACGATCCCGCGGCATTCCAGAAATTCCAGGCCGCCCAGGGCGAACTTACTTCCGCGCTGTCGCGCCTGATGGTGGTCGTCGAAAAATATCCCGACCTCAAGTCCGACGCCAATTTCCGCGACCTGCAGGCGCAGCTCGAAGGCACCGAAAACCGCATCACGGTCGCGCGCCAGCGCTACATCAAGTCGGTGCAGGAGTACAACACCACGGTCGTGCAGTTCCCCACCAATCTCACCGCGATGATCTTCGGCATGAAGGAGAAGCCGCAGTTCGCGGTCGAGAACGAGAAGGCGATCGCCGTGCCGCCGAAAGTCGATTTCAGCGCGCCGGCGAAGGCCACCATCCCGCCGAGCCCGCCGAGCGAATACAGCACCAAGTAATGCAGCCGTTTTTACTTCACGCATGATGCAGGGCTTGTCGCAGCGCGGCTGGCGACAGGCCCTGTTTGCGCCCGGTTGCGTAATCTCCGCAGTCTCGGCGAGCCCCGCCTTAACCGGGTTTTGCGCAATATACTCGACACACCTTGCACGATCTGCGTCGTCTCGAATCAGATGGTCGTAAC
>JANNPG010000043.1:0-3315 GCA_031399805.1 Betaproteobacteria bacterium
TACTTTTGCGGAGCGTCTGGTGACCGTGGGATACCCGCTGGAACAACGCGGCTGGTATAAGAGCAGGCCGTCGAATCCAATCGCGCAGGTTTCGACCAGCGGCGGCGGAAGTGGGGTGACGTTCTCCGCAACGTGGCGCGCGGCGCGTGATTTCTCAAGCACCTGGTATACCGGATGCCACTGGTGCTCGTTGTTGAGCTGCATCGTTGCTTTTGATGCTCAGAAGCGAGAGATAGTCACCCTCGCGCCGCCGCAGGGTTATAAGGCGGGCGACACAACGCCTTGGGTATGGAAGCGCGTGCCCCTCAAGCATTGGGACGCGGGCGACGCGGGTGGGACCCCTAGGCTTAATGCGGGAATCAACGGACCGTATTCCAAGATACGAACGGTTGAGTCGTTGAAAGCCCTGGTCCTCTTGACATTGGGCGACGACCTGAAAACGTGGAAGCCCCAAATCATAACGTTGCCGGGAATGGGATAGAAGTGCAAGTATGGCAAACATGCATTTACGGTCGATGGATGGAACCGAGTTCACCGCAGCGTTTCATGTAGCGGCATCACATCGACCCCGACGCCTCAAAAACGGGTTGTTCAGGGGCGGCCACATAATGCAATTACCTCATTTAGAGGTCGCTACGAGGAATTCTCCTCCGACCCGTAAATCTCACCGCGCAACTTCCGCGCGACTTTAAGCAAGCGTGCGGGGATGCATGCCTTCGCGTAGCTGATCCGGTACGCGTTGCATGGCGCCCACGCAAGTGCCTCACGATATGCTTCCCGGGCCCGATCATGCCGGTAAGCAGCGTAGTTGAGATATCCAAGAATGGCGGCTTGTTCCGCAATCTTCGCGCGATATTTCGCCAAATCCTCCCTTGAGAGTACGTTACGGGCGCGTTCGTAATTTATTCGATGTAGAAGCATCGTGTCTTCATAGAACAATATCTTGTTCTTACTGAGATTAGTGGTGTGCTGTCGGTAAAATGACAGAATGCGGTTGAGATAGCCGATTCGCCCCATCTGCGCAAGGCGAAACCATAGATCGGTATCGTCGCAGATCCGAAATTGCGTGTCATACCGAATCTGCGCAAAATCCAGTCGATGACGTGCAATCATCACCGACATGGTGAGCAGGGCGGGAAACACGACCGACATAAACGTATAAAATCGATCACCGCAGTCATGCCAGTCATCGGTGAGAGGCGCCAGGAACTCCCGCGACCGTCCCAGAAAATCAGACGTTCCGAGATAGGTATGCAGATCGCGTCCGCCCCCGTCGACCAGCATGACCTCGTGAAAAACGGCGATCCACTCCGGATGATCGTCGAGACCTTGCGCGAGAATAGCCAATCGCCCGGCGTCGCTGTAATCGTCCTGGTCCAGAAAGCATACGTACTCGCCGCGTGCCTGTGCGAGACCATCATTCTTTGGAAAGCTCGGCCGGCCAGAGTTTGGTCGGGTAAGTATCTTGAGGCGATTGTCGCGCGCTGCAACGCCCTCCAAAATCCTGAGAGTGCCATCGGTTGAACCGTCATTCACTACGAGTAACTCGAGATCCTTGATCGATTGGTTCAGGATCGATGCTACCGATTGCGCTATGAAGCGCTCCCCGTTGAATGCGGGCATGATGACGGAAATTTTTGGCATGAGTTTCTAATGATCATTACGCGACAAGTCCGCCCGGCCAACGAGCTTTCTGATTAATGCCCGCCAAGTATGAAGCCAAATAGCGAATAGGCAAACGCGGATTAATCTCAACCAAAACCCAACCCCAAAGATCAACAGCAGATTAGCCGCCGATGGACGCCGATAAGATCAAGAGCAGATTGAGCCACAGATAAGGCGACAGGCTTAAGGAAGCTCTGATTAAGTTCGTCACACCGGCGCAAGCCGGTGTCCAGGCGATTGAATGCACTGGATTCCGGCATACGCCGGAATGACGAATCCAGACTTGTTCAGAGGTTCCTTAAGGATCTGTCTGCTGGTAAACTTCGGCCGGCCACGCGCTGAAGTAAAGCGCATAGTTTTGGATTATTGAACTCCGCGTGTATCGTCGGCTAAATGAACTTGAATTGTGTTGTTGATCTTCATCTGTGTTTATCTGCGTTTATCTGCGGCTCAAAGGGTCTTGCATTTTATCGGCATTTATCTGCGGCTTGCTTGTGCTCATTGTTTTTTGTCTGCATTTATCCGCGGCCAACTTCGGTCGTTTATTTTTGAGAAAGGTTCAAGGTTATGAGCGGTTTGTGCGGCTGGTTTGATCCCGCGCGCGCCGGGCCGGCTGACCCTCAGCCGATCGGGCCAATGGCCGCATCGCTCACTCGGTTCGACGAGAGCGCGGCACGCACTGCGTCCGCCGGCTTCGGCTCGGTTGCGGTCGCCGTCCCGGCCAGCGGCCACGCCGACATTTTTCAGAATGACGAACAGATCGTCGCGGTCTGGGGCCACGCGCGTTTTACCGATGCCGATCTCGCCCAGTTTGCGCAGCGCAATGGCGTCGCCCACGCACTCGCGCAGGGCTACGCGCGCCAAGGCGCGAACGCGTTCGCGACATTGTCCGGGAGCTTCGCACTCGCCATCCTGAACGGCCGCAGCGGCGAAGCCGTGGTCGCGATCGATCGCATGGGCACGCATCCGCTCTGCTACGCGACGGTCGCCGGCAAACTCGTCTTTGGATCCACGCTCGACGCGATGAATGCCTTCCCCGCGATCAGGCCCGAACTCGATTGCCAGGCGGTCTACGATTACTTGTATTTCCACATGGTGCCCGGCCCCGGCACGATCCAGGCGGGTGTGCAGCGCCTGCTGCCCGGTGAGTACCTGTCGTTTCGTAACGGCGAACTCAAAACGAATCGTTACTGGGAGATGCGGTTCGCAGAAAACGAACACCGGTCTTTTCCCGAGCTCAAAGAACAATTTCTGGCCCTCTTGCGAATAAGCGTGCGCGAAGCCGCGGGGGACGGAACGGTGGGTTCATTCCTGAGCGGCGGCACCGATAGCTCGACGATTGCGGGCATTTTAGGCGACGTCACGGGACAACCCGCGCGCACCTATTCAATCGGTTTCGCGGCTGACGGGTACGATGAAATGGAGTACGCGCGCATCGCCGCGCGCCATTTCGGCACGCGTCACAACGAGTACTATGTGACGCCCGATGACGTCGTGGACGCCATTCCCCGCATCGCCGCCATTCATGACCAGCCCTTCGGCAACGCTTCCGCGGTGCCGACCTACTATTGTGCGAGGCTCGCCAAAGAAGACGGTGTCGACACGTTGCTCGGCGGCGACGGCGGTGATGAGCTGTTCGGCGGCAACACG
>JANNPG010000128.1:0-3974 GCA_031399805.1 Betaproteobacteria bacterium
TGCATGCAGGGCGGTATCCACCCGGCCTATACCGGCGCGACCTATCTCGCTATTTGCCGCGCGGTGAAAGCCGTCGTTCCCGACATGCATGTCCATGCCTTCTCGCCGCTCGAAGTATGGCAGGGTGCGCGGACGCTGGGCGTCTCGCTCGAGGAGTTTCTTGCCGAGTTGAAGCGCGCCGGCCTCGGCACGCTGCCGGGGACCGCCGCGGAGATTCTGGACGACGAAGTTCGTGCCGTGCTGTGTCCCGACAAGATCAAGACCGGCGAGTGGCTGGAGGTCATGCGAACTGCCCACAAGATGGGGTTGCGCACCACGTCGACGATCATGTTCGGCCATATGGAAGGGCTGGCGGACTGGGCGCGCCACCTTCTGCGGCTTCGCAGGCTGCAAGCCGACACCGGCGGCTTCACTGAATTTGTGCCGCTCCCGTTCGTGCATATGGAGGCGCCTATCTATCGCAAGGGCAGGGCGCGTCGCGGGCCGACGTTCCGCGAGGCCGTTCTCATGCACGCGGTGGCGCGTCTTGCGCTGCACCCGCTGATTCCGAACATCCAGACATCATGGGTGAAGATGGGGCCGCAAGGTGTTGCGGCCTGCCTGCATGCGGGCGTTAATGATCTGGGTGGAACGCTCATGGACGAGACGATCTCCCGCGCGGCAGGTGCGTCCCACGGGCCGGAAATGGCGCCCGCAAGAATGGAGCAGTTGATCCGCTCCAGCGGCCGCAGACCGCGCGAGCGAACGACGCTTTACGCCACGAGTACTCGACGCGCGGCAGAATACGCGCCAGCCGTAGCGCCCGTTACGGGAAGGTAGCGCGCGGTAATCCGTATCATGCGGTATCGGTTCAGCGTGCGACACCGCGCTGCGTCGCGTCGAGTTGGTTCTGTGCGGCGGTGACCGCGTCTTCGAGGCTTTTGATGCGCTGCTGATATGCATCGTTCAGCTGCGAGTGGGCGGCGCCGCCCTTGCTGACGATGCCGGTGCGCTCGCCCGGCAGCGGCTCGCGTCCCGCTTCCAGCGCTTTTTTTGCGGCTTCCAGATTCTGGCGCGCAGCCGTGGCTTCGATGTTGCCCGCGTCTCCCGCGGGCGCATTCGGGTCGGCCGGGACTGCCGGGCGTTGCGTCGGGGCGGCAATATTCGGCGGTGGCAGACTTACCTTTTTGGATTCTTTTGCACCGGGCGCCGGCTTGTCGCCGTACACGATCTTGCCGTCGGGCATGACCGAACGAAAAACCGCTTGCGCGTGCGCCGTCGGCGACGCGATCGCAAGTGCAAGCAGAAGCGGTGTATATCGCAGCATCATCAACCTCGATCCTCTGTTGCCATGTGGTGCCAAATCTGGCGGTGTCTGCACGCGCTGTCAAGCTGCAGCCTCCAATCATAATGCATTGCGCGAAGCGCTGGCATGATTCTGGCCGAAGACGTGATGCAAGTCACGCCGGCGTATCATTATTTGCAGGCAGCTTGCGGCAAAGGCGCTCACGGTCCGCGCCGAACGCGATAAAATGACCCGCATGTCCACCCCGTCCTTTGTTCACCTGCGTCTGCACAGCGAGTATTCGGTGACCGATGGCATCGTGGGTCTCGACGATGCGGTTGCCGCCGCGGTGGCGGACGACATGCCGGCGCTGGCGCTGACCGATCTCGCCAACGTGTTCGGCATGGTCAAGTTTTATCAGGCGGCGCGCGGCGGCGGACTGAAGCCCGTTATCGGTTGCGACGTCTGGATCGAGAACGACGCGGACCGCGACAAGCCGCACCGGCTCCTGATCCTGTGCCAGTCGCGCGCCGGCTACCGCAATTTGTGCGAACTCCTGACGCGCGCCTACCGCGCCAACCAGTATCGCGGGCGCGCCGAGCTGAAAAAAGACTGGTTTGCAGCACCCGCGGGCGACGGGCTGATCGCGCTGTCGGGCGCGCATCACGGCGATGTGGGCCGCGCGCTCATCGCCGGCAACTACAAACAGGCCGCCGCTGCGGCGCGCGCGTGGGCCGGACTTTTTCCGCGGCGCTATTACATTGAGCTGCAACGGTTGCAGGTGGGTGCGGCGCCGCACATCGAAAACTGCGTGCAACAGTCTCTGCAGCTCGCCTCCGAACTCAAGCTGCCGGTGGTGGCGACGCACCCGGTGCAGTTTTTGCGGGCCGACGACTTCCGCGCGCATGAGGCGCGCGTCTGCATCGCCGAGGGCTACGTGCTTGCCGACCAGCGCCGGCCACGCAATTTCGGACCCGACCAGTATTTCAAGACCCAGGCCGAAATGGCCGGGTTGTTCGCCGATATTCCGCACGCGCTCGCCAACAGCGTGGAAATCACGAAACGCTGCAACCTGACGCTCGAACTCGGCAAATCGAAGCTGCCGCCGTTCCCCACGCCGAACAAGGAAAGCCTCGACGATTATCTGCGCGCGCGCGCGCAGGCCGGCCTTGTGTGTCGCCTCGGGCAGTTGTATCCCTCCGCCAAAGAGCGCGCGGAAAAACTGCCGGCTTACCAGCAGCGGCTCGAATTCGAAGTCGGGACGATCCTGCAAATGGGCTTCGCCGGTTATTTTCTGATCGTGGCTGATTTCATCAACTGGGCGAAGACCAACGGCGTGCCGGTCGGCCCCGGCCGCGGTTCGGGCGCGGGTTCGCTGGTCGCCTACGCACTGGGCATCACCGATCTAGATCCGCTGCGCTACAACCTCTTGTTCGAACGCTTTCTCAATCCCGAACGCGTCTCGCTGCCGGACTTCGACATCGATTTTTGCCAGGACGGCCGCGATCGCGTGATCGAGTATGTGCGCGCCAAATACGGCCCCGACAGCGTGTCGCAAATCGTGACCTTCGGCACCATGGCCGCGAAAGCCGTAGTGCGCGACGTCGGGCGCGTGCTCGACCTCGGGTACAATTTCTGCGATCAGCTCGCCAAGCTGGTGCCGTTCCAGCCCGGCCGCCACATCACGCTGCGCCGGCGCACGGATCGGACCGACGAGCAGACGATCTACGCGCGCGAAGTGGAACCGCTGATCAACCAGCGCGAGAGTCAGGAAGAAGAAGTTCGCGAGCTGCTCGAACTCGCGGAGCGGCTCGAAGGCCTGACGCGCAACGTCGGCATGCACGCGGGCGGGGTGCTGATCGCGCCCGGCAAGCTCACCGATTTTTGCCCGCTGTATGCGGCGGAAGGCTCATCGAGCGTTGTCTCGCAGTTCGACATGAAGGACGTCGAGGCGGTGGGGCTCGTAAAATTCGACTTTCTCGGCCTCACCACGCTGACCATCCTCGACTGGACGCTGAAGTACATCAGGAATCAGGATTCAGGAATCAGGATTCAGGGAAAGACGGAGGCCGCATTGTCCGAATCCCGAATCCCGAATCCCGAATCCTTGTCACTCGAAAACATTCCGCTCGACGACCCGGCGACGTACGAAATTTTCAAGACCGCCAACACCACCGCGGTATTCCAGTTTGAATCGCGCGGCATGCGCGATCTCCTGAAGCAGGCGCGTCCCGACCGCTTCGAGGACATTATCGCGCTGGTTGCGCTGTACCGGCCGGGACCGATGGATCTCATTCCCGACTTCATCGCGCGCAAGCACGGCAAATCTTTCGATTATCCCGATCCGCGCGTGAAGTCGGTGCTCGCGGAAACCTACGGCATCATGGTGTACCAGGAGCAGGTGATGCAAATGGCGCAGCTCGTCGGCGACTACAGCCTGGGCGGCGCCGATCTCCTGCGCCGTGCCATGGGCAAGAAAATGCCGGAGGAAATGGCGCAGCATCGCGGCATATTCCGCGCAGGCGCGGCCAAGAGCGGGCTGAAGGAAGCGAAAGCCGACGAACTCTTCGATTTGATGGAAAAATTCGCCGGCTACGGCTTTAACAAGTCGCACGCCGCGGCCTACGCGCTGGTGGCTTACCAGACCGCGTACTTCAAGGCCCATCATGCCGCCGCATTCATGGCGGCGAACTTGTCGGCGGCGGCGGAT
>JANNPG010000214.1:0-3509 GCA_031399805.1 Betaproteobacteria bacterium
GCTGCCGAACGCGGTTTGGATCACCAGTTCACCGCCGCTGTAATCCTCCGGTGCATTCAGAAAAATCGTGATCGCGATATCCGAGCGGTACCGCACCCCGTCCGCGCCCATGATCGGATCGTCGACATGGTTGCCGTAGGACATGCCGGGACGATAGCGCGCATAGTAGGGCGCCGCCACATGCACCGGCAGCGCACCGCCGCGGTAGGCCGGATGGCGCGCAAGCTTGCCCATCACCAGATTGTTCAGCCGCTCGAGCTCCGCGGCGCGACTGTCGAGTTCCTCGTTGTTCTTGACGCGCTTCGCAACCGCGCCGGCCGATAGTCGCCCGTCGACGAAGTTCGCGCGGGCGAGCCATTCGCGCACGAGCATGAGTTCGTCGTTCTTCAACACCTGTTGCAAACGCAGCAACATATGAGCGGCTCTAAGCCTCCGCCGCTTGCCCGGCGCCGCTGACAACGCTAGATCGATCGATCATTTATGCGAAACAAATCCATGTCGTGGCAATGTATTTGACACCCTGATCGAGTACGGCGCCGCGATGAATATGGGTCCAGAACGGCGGGAACAGCAGGAGCTTGCCCGCCTGCGGTTTGATGACGGTCTGCTGTAACGGAAATTCCGTCTCGCCGCCCGGCCCAGGGACATCGTTAAGGTACCAGATCGCCACCAACTGACGTTGGCTGAACGGGCCCGGCCCGCCGTCCACGTGCCAATGGTAACACTCGCCCGGCAGCGTGCGCTGCAGGTTATACCCGATATCCTTGAACGAATTGGCGGCGAAAAACGGAAACTCGCACGCCAACTCGTTGAACTGGGTGAGCAGTGACTTCGAAAGTATGCCGTCGATATCGCGCCAATCGTCGCGCCCGCTGATGCGCAGATCCGTCGATTTCTTGATGCTATCCGCCGCCAGCCCGGCCTGACCGATACGCCCCGGATATTGCTGATCGGGATGGGCCTCGAAACGGCGAATCGCCTCGCGGCAGACGTCCGGCTCCAGCGCACGCTCTACCGCGTAGATGAAACTAAGCGGCCTGACCTCTTTGATGCGCCCGCCCGCAAACGCAGCAGGGCTGTCGGCCGTCGTAAGTTGCGGTGGCGTTTTCGCAAGCGCCATCACGGGGTGTAAAGCAGTTCGGTATTCTGCATCTCACCGGTCGTGTCCACGTCGACACCGATGACCCCCGGCGTGCGCGTCACTATATAAGCCGCCATCATCGTCGCGGTGGCCTCGTTGTTGTTCATGATGCTGGTGAGCAATCGGTCAGCGGCGATCTGGCAGCGCTGCATGGCATCGGGACGCTCGACGTACTCGCGGCTCATTTGCCAGCCGCGGTCCATGTCGCGATCGAGCCTGGCAAAAAAATCCGCGCCCTCTTCGAGCACCTCAACCGGCACCTCCACCGCAAACACATCGTCACCGACTATCACTTTGAATCGCATTGGCCCATTCCAGCGTCGTCGCCGGACTCATTCTAGACACGCCGCGATAATGCCCGCAAGACGCAGCTGCCGGGCCTGCGCGCCGCTATCAATTAAGTGATAGACGGTCTATCCACGTCGGGAGGGATGCGCCAAAACCATGCGCTGCTTCAGGCGCTTGCGCGATGGTATCGCGACAGGCACGGCGTGCGCGCGCTTGGTAAGTGCGCTGCGCCTGGCTTAAGATACGCGCATTCCTGGCAAGTGGAGGCAGTCGGCATGGGCAACGATTATTACGCAACGATCGACAAGATGGAAAAGCAGGGCGTGGATCCCGAGTACATCAACGGCTGGGCGAGCGGCTATCTGCACAACCCCAAGCGCGAAGAACAGCGCATCAATGCCGCTTACACAGCGGGCTACGCAGACGGCTGGGACAAGAAGACCGACGGCTACGCGGCGTTTAATTAAACCCGGCGCGAATCCGAATCACCGGTCAATAATTCCTGGCGGCGAGTTCCTGCCAGGCCTTGGCTTGGGCAAGATCGCGTTCGACGCCCACACCCTGCTCGTACATCATGGCCAGCGTCGACTGGGAACCCGCCAAACCTTGATCCGCGGCCAAGCGGAACCACCGCGCAGCCTCAACCGGATCAGCCTTGGTGCATTCACCTTGAAAATACATGAATCCCAGCCCGTGCTGGGCGAGGCCGAGTCCCTGCTCGGCGGCGGCGCGCATCCATTTCACGGCGGTTGCGCAGTTCTTCACCATGCCCAATCCGACCTGCGCCATAATGGCCACGCGATACTGGGCGTGGGCGTTGCCCTGCTCGGCGAGCGGATGCAGCAATTGCCGCGCGGTGGCGAATTCCTTGGCTTCGAAGGCGGCAATTCCGCTGGCTAAATCCATGTCCAAATCTGGCATCCGGGGCTCCGGCTTTTGGCCGTATCAAAGGTTCACGCGCAATGTACGGTTTTCAGGCGCATTTTACAATCGTCGCGGTGTAGCATTATCCGACTACCGGAAAATCAACACGCAAACAGCATAAAGTATGGCGATCATCAGCACCCGTCCGTCGATAGGACTCATCAAGACCCGCTGGCGCAATAAGAAGCTGCCGCGCACTGCCGAAGAGCGCGCCGGCGTCATCGGTGCGAATATCTGGAAGATTTCGATCGAGATCTTCAAGCACCTCGAAAAAGACGGCTTTCGCTTCGGCGCCGACCGGCAGGTGACCGCAATTATCACGGAGTTCATCGCGTTTCTCGTGCAATTGACCGATCGCAACGTGCATGGCCGCAGCAGCGACGCCGAGCGCGCGGAACTCATCAACGCGGTCGCCGCGCACCTGGCCAAAACCATGGAAAATAATCAGCTCGATTTGCTCGGCCCGGGAGATTACCGCGCGCCATTCATTAAAACGCTGAACGACCGTTTCGAGGACTACGCAGAATTTAAATACGTTGAGCGCGATCCCGGTTACGCCTGCGTGCGTTACTTCGGCAGCAGGGTATCCGACGCCATGGCGGAGAGCGACAACAAATGGGTGCTCGAGCATATGATGGAGATGGAAGCGCCGGAAATGGTGCGCCTGATCAAAAAGCTGGTCGACGAAGTTGTCGTGGCCGACGTTGCCCAAACCGGCGAACAACCGTTACCCTGAGCGCGACCGTCGGGCCTGGACGCGACGATTAACCCTGCGTCAATCCCTCCCCTGCGATCGATAAACGGAGACTAAAGCCATGAGCCTCATTAAAGCGATCACCGAAAACAGCAATGGTAGTGCGCGAGATCCGGCCTTTCCGTACGCGCCGTCCGATTGGACACCCGCCGCCGCCGTTGAGATCGCGCGGCGGGAAGGCCTGGAACCCGGCGCCGACCATTGGGCGGCGCTGCGCGCCCTGCAGGAGTATTACGCCCGACACGCGGACATCGCCATCAACCTGCGGGAACTGCACGATGCGCTCGATGAAAAATTTCACCGCCAGGGCGGCATCAAGGGTCTTTATCTGTTGTTTCCCGGCGGGCCGGTGGCGCAAGGCTGCCGGCTGGCGGGGCTCAAGGCGCCGGCCGGCGCAGCCGA
>JANNPG010000228.1:0-2041 GCA_031399805.1 Betaproteobacteria bacterium
CTTCGACTACAAGCGGGCGGCCGAACGTCGTGATGAGTTTGCCGACCGTGCCAAGATTAAGGAGCCTGTCGACCGAGGGCAACGCGCGACGCGCGGCGGCGGCGGAATTCAACATGGCCGCTGGTACGCGTAACGGGCTGCGGTGAACGGTTGGGGACGCGTCAGCATGAGCAGGCTCGGCGCGCACGGCGCCAGTTACGTGGAGAATGAGGGGCGTAGTTTAGCGCATAATAAGTAGTTTCGCTCATCACTCATCGCTCTTTTCTAACTATTTATTACATCTGCGTTCATCGGCGTTTATCGGCGGTTGCTTTTCGATATTGTGTTTTCGAGACCGCTGCTAGCCGGGTTTGCGCGGCTCCCGCAGGGTGACGAATTCCTCGGCTGCGGTCGGGTGGATGCCGATGGTCGCGTCAAACTGGGCTTTGGTCGCGCCGCACTTGATCGCGATCGCGATGCCCTGCATGATCTCTCCCGCGTCGGCGCCGATCATGTGCGCGCCGACGACGCGGTTCGAGGCGCGGTCGACGACGAGTTTCATGAACATCTGTTCGCTGCTGCCCGAGAGCGTGTGCTTCAACGGCCGGAAGCGCGTCGCGTAGACGTCGATTTCGCCATATTGAGCGCGCGCCTTTTCCTCGCTTAAGCCCACCGTCGCGACATTCGGATTGGCGAATATCGCGGTCGGGATGTTTTCGTAATCGAGCGCGGTCGGGCGGTTGTTGAAGAGCGTGTTGGCGACCGCCATGCCTTCCGCGGTGGCGACCGGCGTCAGATTGACGCGGTCGGTCACGTCGCCGATGGCGTAAACCGAGGGGGCCGCGCTTTGCGAATAGCCGTCGACCACGATGGCGCCCTTTTCGTTCAACTTGACGCCCGCCGCCTCCAATCCGAGATCGCGCGTGTTCGGCGCGCGGCCGGTCGCGTAGAGGATGCAATCGGTGTCGAGCGTGGCGCCATCGGCGAGCGTTGCCCGCAGATCGCCAGCGGGGTCGCTGCTGCCGCGCGAAATTTTTTCGATGTTCGCGTTGAGCCTGAACGCGACGCCTTTTTTCTGCATTTCCTCCGCGAGTACGCCGCCCAGTTCGCGGTCGAAGCTGCGCAGGATATGGGCGCCGCGATAGACGAGCGTGGTGTCGGCGCCCATGCCGTTGAAGATCGATGCGAACTCGAGCGCAATGTAGCCGCCGCCCACCACCACGACGCGCCGCGGCAGCGTCTCGAGAAAAAACGCTTCGTTCGAAGTGATCGCGAACTCGGCGCCCGGTATGGCAGGCTTAACCGGCCAACCACCGGTTGCCACCAAAACGAAACCGGCGGTGAGGCGCTTGCCGCCGACTTCCACCGTGTGCGCATCGAACAGCGTTGCGCGCACATCGAGGATCGTGACCCCGGCCGTTTCAAGCAGCCGGCGGTAAATGCCGTTGAGGCGGGATATTTCCTGATTCTTGTTCGCGACGAGGCGCGCCATGTCGAAGTCCGCCGCGGCGCGCGTCCAGCCGAATCCCGCGGCATGCTGGAAGTCCTCGCCGTAATGCGCGGCGTAGCTGTACAGTTTTTTGGGGATGCAACCGACATTAACGCAGGTGCCGCCGAGATAGCGTTCCTCCGCCACCGCGACACGCGCGCCGAAGCCGGCGGCGATGCGGCTGGCGCGGACACCCCCGGAGCCGGCGCCGATGGTGAAAAGGTCAAAATCGTAGCGCGGCATCGCGGATGAGGCGCGGTTTCAGGGGTGCTGCGTGAAAGTTACAACGGACAGAGCGCGGGAAGGCGCCGGCGATCAGCTGGCATTCCTCGCAGCCTCGGCACCGGCATCACGAATATCGATCGATGTGTGCTTGGCTGCCCGGCGCTCCTCAGCGGTCACCTCCCCAAGGGGCCCCTGTTCCGCGCTTCGGACCGCAGCCTCGACACCAGGATCACGAATATCGATCGATGTGTGCTCGGCTGCCCGGCGCCCCTCAGCGGTCACCTCCCCAAGGGGCCCCTGTTCCGCGCTTCGGACCGCTATTCCCACAGTCTTTCCGGCAGCGGTAAT
>JANNPG010000231.1:0-13534 GCA_031399805.1 Betaproteobacteria bacterium
CACTTTGAGGCCCTTTTCCTGAGCGGCCGCGCGCAGCGCATCGGACCGCGCGCCTTCCTTTTCCTGCGCGCAGAACACCGCCGCGACCTGGTCGCCGCGCGCGAGGAACGCTTCCAGCACGGCCTTGCCGAAATCCTGCTGGCCGACGATGGCGATTCTCATGCGGCCTTCTTGGGCGGGACCGAGAACGCCCCGGCGCTTTTCAACGCGCTTATTTTCGAATCGTCGTAGCCCAGTACTTCCTTGAGGACTTCGTCGGTGTGCTCACCCAGCGTAGGCGAGCGCTTGATGACGGCGGGCGAATCGGAGAGCTTGATCGGCATGCCGACGTTCCACCACTTGCCGCGCTGCGGATGGTCGAGCTCGACCCACATGTCGCGCCCGCGCACGTGCTCGTCGTTCGCCAGGTCCGCGGTGCCCATGATCGGTCCGCAGGGCACCTCCAGCGGGTTGAGGATCGCCATGAACTCGCGCTTGGTGTAGTTCCTGGCGAATTCGGTGATCAGGCGCCACATCTCGTTCTGGTTCTTCCTGCGGTCGGCGATTTTCGCGAACCTCGGGTCCTTGGCCAGGGCCTCGCCCCCGATCCGGTTGGCGAGCGCTTCCCACACGGCTTCCTGCACCACCACGTAGAGCCAGTCGTTGGGGCCGTGCGGCTTGCAGTGGATGGCGTTGCCCAGCTGCCCACCGCCAGAGTCGTTGCCGCCGCGCGGAACGTCGCCCATGCCCTGGTGCGTCGGCACCGAGAACTCGGAGAGCGACTGGCGCGTCAGGCGCTGATGGTCGCGGAACTTGACGCGGCACAGGTTCATCACGCCGTCCATCATCGCCACCTCGACGTACTGGCCCTGCCCAGTGCGGTCGCGCTGGTGCAGCGCCGCGAGCAGCCCGATCGCGAGATGCAATCCGGTGCCGGTGTCGCCGATCTGCGCGCCGGTGACGAACGGCGGGCCGTCGGGAACCCCGGTGGTGCTCATCGCTCCGCCCATCGCCTGCGCCACGTTCTCGTAGGCCTTGAAGTCGGCGTACGGGCCCGAGGAGCCGAAGCCCTTGATCGATCCCATCACCACGCGCGGGTTGAGCTGGTGGATCTTCTCCCAGGTGAAGCCGAGCCGGTCGAGCACGCCGGGGCCGAAATTCTCCATGATGATGTCGCACTTCTTCAGCAGGTCGACGAACACCTGTTTGCCCTCGGCGTTCTTCATGTTGACGGTGATCGAGCGCTTGTTGCAGTTGAGCATCGTGAAATAAAGGCTGTCGGCGTTCGGCACGTCGCGCAGCTGCCCGCGCGTCGCGTCGCCAGCCGGGTTCTCAAACTTGATCACGTCCGCGCCGAGCCACGCCAGCAGCTGCGAGCAGGTCGGCCCCGCCTGCACGTGCGACATGTCGAGGATGCGGATTCCCTTGAGTGCTTCCATTTATTTCTTCTTTCCGCTTGTCGGATTCAGGCTCGTGATGCGACCGCTCTCGGTGCCGGCGGTTTCATCGATCACGGCATTGATGAGCGTGGGCTTGCGCGAGCGGATGGCTTCCTCCATTGCCTTGCGCAACTCGGCCGGGACAGTTACGTGCACCCCTATGCCACCGAAGGCCTCCATCAGCTTGTCATAGCGTGCACCCTTGACGAACACGGTGGGTGCCACATCGGGGCCGCCGGTCGGATTGACGTCGGTGCCGCGGTAGATGCCGTTGTTGTTGAGGATCACCACGCAGACCGGCAGGTTGTAGCGGCAGATGGTCTCGACTTCCATGCCGGAGAAGCCGAAGGCGCTGTCGCCCTCAATCGCGATCACCGGCTGGCCGCTGACCACGGCGGCCGCGACGGCAAAGCCCATGCCGATGCCCATGATGCCCCAGGTGCCGACGTCCAGGCGCTTGCGCGGCTTGTACATGTCGACGATGCTGCGCGTGAAGTCCAGCGCGTTGGCGCCTTCGTTGACCAGGATGGCGTCCGGGTTGGCCTTGATGATGTCGCGCACCACGTTCAGCGCGCTGTGGAAATTCATCGGCGCCGGATCCTTGGCCAGTGTCTCGGCCATCTTCGCAATGTTCTTGTTCTTGCGTTCGGCGATGGCGCCAGTCCACTCGGCCGGCGGCTTCGCCCAGTTGGATCCGATGCCGGCGAGCAGCGCAGACACGCAGGAACCGATGTCGCCGACCACCGGAGCGTCGATGGGGACATTGCTGTCCGCCTCCTGCGGCGATATGTCGATCTGGATGAACTTCTGGCCGCCCCAGTCCTTGTGGCTCTTGCCGCCCCAGGTCTTGCCCTTGCCATGCGAGAGCAGCCAGTTCAGGCGGGCGCCGATCAGCATCACCACATCCGCCTCGGGCAGCACGTAGGAGCGGGCAGCGGAAGCGGACTGCTCGTGCGTGTCGGGCAGCAGGCCCTTCGCCATGGACATGGGGAGATACGGGATGCCGGTCTTTTCGACCAAGGCGCGGATGTCCGCGTCGGCCTGGGCGTAGGCAGCACCCTTGCCCAGCACGATCAGCGGCTTTTTCGCGCCCTTGAGCAGGTCTATGGCGCGCTTGACGGCGTCGGCGCCGGGAATCTGCTTCGGCGCCGGATCGACCACCTTGATCAGCGATTTCCTGCCGGCTGCCGCGTCCATGGTCTGCGCGAACAGCCTGGCCGGCAGGTCGAGATAGACGCCGCCCGGGCGGCCGGAGACGGCGGCGCGGATGGCGCGCGCGATGCCCACACCGATATCCTCGGCGTGCAGCACGCGGAAAGCGGCCTTGGCGAGCGGCTTGGCGATGGCCAACTGGTCCATCTCCTCGTAGTCACCCTGCTGCAGGTCGACGATCTCGCGCTCGCTGGAGCCGCTGATGAGGATCATCGGGAAACAATTGGTGGTGGCGTTGGCCAGCGCGGTCAGGCCGTTCAGGAAGCCGGGGGCGGACACCGTCAGGCAGATGCCGGGCTTCTGCGTCATGAAGCCGGCGATGGCGGCGGCGTTACCGGCGTTCTGCTCATGGCGGAACGAAATCACGCGTATGCCTTCGGCCTGCGCCTTGCGGGTGAGGTCGGTGATCGGAATACCGGGCAGACCGAAGATCGTGTCGATGCCGTTGAGTTTGAGGGCATCGATGACCAGGTGAAAGCCGTCGGTCACTTCTTCGGCGCCGGTAGCGGCGCCTGCCTTCTTGCTGTCGGTAACCGTGTCCATCGGAATCTCCTGATTGGATGGCTGCTGCTGGACTCGAAAATTATAATTTTTTTAAGGGTTTCAAATATATGCAGTCGCCGCCGCGACGGCCTTGACCGCGGTCAATATTCTTCGTTTTGGTATACTTACCTGCCCATTGGCGATTGAGCCATAGCGCATGATGTCCCGTCGTTGCCCGCCCCGATGACCGCCCTCGTCCACCATACCGATGCCAAGATCGTGCGCCTTCAGCTGCGCCAGAACCTGGTGCTGAAGTCGATGACGCGCGACGAGTGGGATCAACTCGAGCCCCTGCTCGACATCACTGACTACGCGAAGGGCGCGCTGCTCGAAAACCAGGGCGACTCGTCCATGCAGCAGTATTTCATCCTCGACGGCATCCTGAAGCGCGTGGTATCCACCTCGACCGGCAAAGAAATGATCCTGCGCTTCGCGGCCGAAACGGAAATCGACACGAGCTATGCCGCGTGGCGGCTAAAGACCCCGATTCCGTACTCGATCCGCGCCGTTACGCGCGTGCGTACGGCGCGGCTGTCGATGGAAGAATGGGTGGCGTTCATCGACCGGCACCCGTCGGTGAAAAGCGGGTTTGAATTCGAAGTGATGAAACTCATGAGCGAAGTAATGGCGCATACCATTACACTCCATCTGCTGGACGCGCCCGGCCGCGTCGCGCGCTTCATGCGCAAGCACGCGGAGTTGGTCAAGCGTCTGCCCAAAAAAGAGCTGGCATGCTACCTTAACCTGTCGCCTGAAACGCTGTCCCGCCTTAAAAAGTGCGGCAAAATCTGACCTATGACTTAGGTCATAGGCCGCGCGCAGGCGCAACATCACGCGTCTGCCCAGCGTGATTTCCCGTCATACCGCCGCGGACCTGGGCTCGTAACAGCACGGCGAGGTCGCTTCCCGTCCGACGGTATGACCCGCGGCCTAATACGTCCAGCGTATTTTATTTGCGCGCCTGTGCGCCGAGAATGGGTTCATGCAGCCGGCCGTGGTTAGCGCGGTCCGGCAAACGCAAACCCTATTCAAACGGCCAGACAAACAAGGAGGCATCATGGAACGAATCGATCAATACGCTCTGTGCAATCCGGTCCTGCTGAACAAAACATCGGCCCTGTGGAGTGCGCTCTGCTACGTAATCCAGCGCGTCCTGGCGATACTGGCCGTGCTCGGCATGACGTACGGCTTGATCGCGGCCGAAGTCGAACTTGCGAAAATCGAGCAGATCACCGAACCCGGGCCGCGCTAACGGCGGCTGCGGCACGGATGCGCGGAATTCTTAGGGCGCCTGCGGGGGGGTCGCAAATCCGTTCCTGGTGCCGGCAGCATGCAGCCGCGCCCGCATTGGTTTGAGCACGAAAAGGGCCAGCAGGGACGCCGCGGCATGCATCCCCGCCGCGATATAGACCGCCATGTGCCAACTGCCCGTTTGCATCGTCCATATCACGGCGAGCGGCACCAGCAGCGCCGCGGTGCCCTTCGCGGTATACAGCAGCCCGGCATTGGTTGCCGCGTACTGCGTGCCAAACGAATCGGCGCAGGTGGACGGAAACAAACTGTAGATCTCGCCCCACGCAAAAAATATGAGCCCGGTCAGCAACACGAACAAAACCGGGTCCTGGCCGTACTGCGCAAGCGCGAGGATGGCGAGCGCTTCGATGCCGAATGCGATGAACATCGTGTTCTCACGCCCGATTTGATCCGACACCCAGCCAAAGAATGGCCGCGTCAGTCCGCTGAAAACGCGATCGATGGCGAGCGCAAACGACAGCGCCGGCAGCGCCAGGCCGAGGATGGACACCGGCACGTTGGCCACCTGGTAGTCCTTGGCAATCGGCGCGAGCTGCGCTGCCGCCAACATACCGCCGGCGGCCATCAGGACAAACATCAGATACATGACCCAGAACACCGGCGTTCTGAGCATCTCGAGCGGCCGATAATCGCGCCTGCCCTGCGGCACGTGGATTGCACCGGTGCCGGGTGCGCCGCGCGGCGGCGCGGTGAGTGCGAGTGACGCGATTAACACGATCAACCCCTGACCCAGGCCGAAACAAATGAACGTCGTTTCATAGCCGTACGCCTGGATCATGGCGTGGATCGGCAGCACCGTGGCCGCGGACCCCGTGCCGAAACCCGCCGCCGTCAGACCGGCTGCAAGTCCGCGCCGGTCGGCGAACCATTTGAGCGCATTGCCGATACAGGCGCTGTACACCGCGCCGGCGCCGGCGCCGCCCACCGCGGAGCTGACATAAAGCACCGCCAGCGAATCGGCATACGCGTTGCACAGCCAGGAAACGCCGATCAGAATGCCGCCCGCCATCACCACCGGCCGCGGGCCGAAACGGTCCGCCAAATATCCCTGCAACGGAACCAGCCAGGTCTCGGCCAGCACAAAAATGGTGAACGCGGTCTGAATCGCGGCGCGCCCCCAGTGAAATTTCTCATCGATCGGACTGACGAACAGCGACCAGCCGTACTGCAGGTTGGCCACCATGATCATGCAGAGGATGCCGAGGACGAGCTGCAGCCAGCGATAGTTGGGGCTTTTTGCGCGGCCTTGTGGATCTCGATCCATCCATTACCACCTTTGGTCACGGGCTTTTTGTTCGCGCGTTGCCACCGGTGCAACCGCACGGACCACGCGCAGGACGCACTGCGCGAAAACCGGGGCAACGCGCCGATGCGTAGTTATTCTATCCCGAATGGCAATCGGCAGCGCGCTCTGTCAACGCTGCCCCGCAGCGAACCGCGGCCGTGAACTTTTGACGGGATGAAACGGAGTGGTTGCGGCAAACACGGCCGCGTCACAAGCGGCGCGGCAAATACGCGCGCTAGTCGCCGCGCAAGCGGGTGAGCAGCTTCGACAGCAGCGGCCAGAACAGCATCACCAGCGACAGCGCCGTGATGGCGCCGACCAGCCAGTTCGAGAAGAACACACCCATCTCGCCCTGCGACATCAGCATCGACTGGCGGAATGAATCTTCGGCGCGGTCACCGAGCACCAGCGCCAGCACCAGGGGTGCGAGCGGGTAATCGAGCTTTTTGAACACATAGCCGATCACGCCAAAAAGCAGCATGAACCAGATATCGAGCATCGCGTTATGCACCGTGTAGGCGCCGATGGCGCAGATGACGATGATCACCGGCGCGATGATCGAGAACGGGATGCGCAGGATCGCCGCAAACAGCGGCACGCAGGTCAGTACGATAATCAGGCCCGCGAGATTGCCGAGATACATGCTCGCAATCAGGCCCCACACGAAATCCTTTTGCTCGACAAACAACAGCGGCCCCGGCTGCAGCCCCCAGATCAGGAGTCCCCCGAGCAGCACCGCGGCGGTCGGCGAACCGGGAATGCCGAGTGCCAGCATCGGCAAGAGCGCGCTGGTGCCCGCGGCGTGGGCCGCCGTCTCGGGCGCGATCACGCCTTCGATCTGGCCGGTGCCGAACTTGTCGCCATTGCGCGACATGCGCTTGGCCACCCCGTAACTCATGAACGACGCGGGAGTCGCGCCGCCGGGCGTAATTCCCATCCAGCAGCCGATCAGGCAGCTCCGCACCGAGGTCAGCCAGTAGCGCGGCAGCTTTTTCCAGGTTTCTAGCACCACCTTGGGATCGATTTTGGCGCTCTTGCCGGTGAACGACAGGCCCTCCTCCATCGACAGCAGGATTTCGCCGATGCCGAACAGCCCGATCACCGCGATCAGAAAATCAAAGCCGCGCATGAGGTCGGTGAAACCGAAAATCAGCCGCAACTGGCCGGTGACCGTATCCATGCCGACCGCGGCCAGCGCAAAACCCAGCATCATCGCGGCCAGGGTTTTGAACGGCGAACCCTTGCCCATGCCGATGAAACTGCAGAACGTCAGCAAATAGACCGCGAAGAACTCGGGCGGGCCGAATTGCAGCGCGAACTGCGCCACCAGCGGCGCGAGAAAGGTGATCATCACCACGGCCACCAGCGCGCCGACGAACGACGACGTGAACGCGGCGGTCAGCGCCTCGCCGGCACGCCCCTGCTGCGCCATCGGATAGCCGTCGAACGTCGTCGCGACCGACCACGGCTCGCCGGGTATATTGAATAATATCGAGGTGATTGCGCCGCCGAAGAGCGCGCCCCAGTAAATGCACGACAGCATGATGATTGCCGAGGTCGGCGGCATGGTGAACGTGAGCGGCAGCAGAATGGCGACGCCGTTGGCGCCGCCGAGTCCCGGCAGCACGCCGATAATGACGCCGAGCACGATGCCGATCATCATCAGCAGCAGATTGAACGGCGTCAGCACGACCGCGAAGCCGTGAAACAATGCGCCGAGTTCTAACATACTGCATTCACCGGCGACGAAAAGCGGCGCGCTGATTCCACGATCAATAACCGAGGAAGCGCAACGGATCGAGGTCGCCTTTGAACAGCGGCACCTTGAACCACACTTCGAACATCAGGAAAAAACTGGTATTGACCGCAACGCCGACCAGAATGCTCTTCAACCACGAGTACTTGCCCAGATAGGCCATGAACACGGCGATATAGATCGCAGATGCCACGTAGAGGCCGATGTATTTCACACCGAGCACGTAGACCGCGGCCGGGATCAGCACCGTCAACACCAGTTTGAACGGCCCCCAGGTCACGAACGTTCCGCTGTCTGCGGACCGGGTGAAAAACGCCTGCGCCAGATTGACCACGCTCGAGAGGCAGATCAGGAGCCCGATATAGAACGGGAAATATCCTGACTGCGGACCATCGCTGCCCCATTTCGAGCCCAGCCGATAGCTGTCGTATACAACCACTGCGCCGACCACGAACAGCAGGACGGCGGTCCCGACTTCCACGGCGCGCATCGAAATGCCTGCGCGCTCGTCCGCTGCGGATTGCTTTTTGTCATCCATGGCTAAGCTGGAACCCGGTTTTCACGGTCAACGCGCGGCTGCGCGGGCGCCACACGCAAGCCGTGAGGGGCGCTTACGGTTTGGCCAGGAAACCCGCCTCCCGCATCAATTCGCGATGGGTATTCTCGGCCTTCTCGACCCACTTCGCGTATTCCGCGCCGCTCATGAACGTCGTATTGAAAGCGCCGTCTTCCATGAATTTTTTCCATTCCGGCGTTTCACGCACGCGCTTGAAGAGATCGACGAAATAATCGACCTGTTCGTTGGTGGCGCCGGCCGGCATGAAAATGCCGCGCAGCATCACGTAGTCGGTCGGCACGCCCGCTTCCTTGCAGGTCGGGATGTCGTACCACGACATGGTTTCCGTCACCTTGGTCTTGTACGGCATGCGCGTGTCGTCGAACACGCACAGCGGCCGCAGCTTGCCGGCACGCCATTGCGCAACCGCCTCGATCGGATTGTTGACGCTCGAATCGGTGTGCTTGCCTACGAGTTGCACTGCCACGTCGCCGCCGCCCTTGAACGGTATGTAGATGAATTTGACGCCGGCGGCCTTCTCGATCGCGACCGTGATGATCTGGTCTTCCTGCTTCGACCCGGTGCCGCCCATCTTGAATTTGTTCGGCCCGGCCGCCTTCACCGCGTCGAGATACTCTTTCGCGGTCTTGTACGGCGTCTCCGCGTTAACCCACAGCACGAACTGGTCGAGGGCCAGCATTGCGACGGGCGTCATGTCCTTCCAGTTGAACGGCACGCCGGTGGCGAGCGGGGTCGTAAACAGGTTGGATAGCGTGATGATGATCTTGTGCGGATCACCTTTCGCTTCCTTGATGGCGAGGAAGCCCTCCGCGCCCGCGCCGCCCGACTTGTTGACGACGATCAGCGGCTGCTTCATCAGGTTGTTCTTGGAGATCACGCCCTGCAGCAAGCGCGCCATCTGATCGGCGCCGCCGCCGGTGCCGGCGGGCACCACGAACTCGACCGGTTTGGAAGGTTCCCAACCTGCCGCAATTACCGAAAAAGTCGTTCCCGACAACAGTGCTGCCGCGAGCGTGGAAACGACGACCTGCCAAAGCTGGGATTTGAATCGCATATCACTCCTTTTAAAAAATTGTTATGTAAGCTCCCGACTGCATTCGTTTTTTTGTTAGTAGGGCATCGATGATAGTTAGTTCCGCAAATAAAGCCTTGACCGCAATCAAGTATAGCGAAATCCTGATGCGCCCGGGTTATTCCGCCAGTAATACCGGAACGCCGGCCAGGTGCAGCCCCGTGGCGGCTGCCGAACCAAGGAGTTTATGGCCACGGCGCCCGCGCCGCGGGCACCTATCTGCCCTTAACGTAAATTGCAGGCAGCGCGTCCTCCCTGCCGGCGGGGCTACTAGCGCGCAGGCGCCGCCGGGGCATTGATCGGCGCCTTGGGAGCAAGCGGCAAATCGCCGCGCTTGGGCGTTGGCTGCCAACCCATCACTGCGAGCAGCACGAAGAAGCCGATGACGTAGGCGAGCGTGACATGCCAGCCGTGATACAGCCAGCGGCCGACATTTTTGGCTTCCGGATACATGTTGGACAGCGCCACGCCGGCGGAGGAGCCAAACCAGATCATCGAGCCGCCGAAGCCCACCGTGTAGGCGAGCATGCCCCAGTCGAACCCGCCCTGCTTCAACGCCAACGCCGTAAGCGGAATGTTGTCGAACACCGCGGAAATAAAACCCAGCCCCATGGCGCTTTGCCACGAAGCAGGGGGCAGCTTTTCAACCGGCATCATCGACGCGCAGGTCACCAGCGCAAGCAGGAAAATGGTGCCTTTGGTGGCCTCGGGCAACACGCTCCATTCGGGCTTCCTGAGCGGAGTCGACACCAGGATAGCCAGAACCACGGCGACGCCGATGAAGGGAAAACGGTCTGAGATGTCGTTATGCAGCACGTTGATGTAAACATTGGTGACGATCGCGCTCACCAGGATAAAAGCCACGATGCCGACGCGCGCCCAGTCCACATGTGCGCCGCCCGGCTCGTATTTCATGATCGGAGCGTATTTGTGCTGCTGCAGCGCGGCCGGGATACCGCACACCACCAGCGCGACCGCCGCCGCCACATAGGCATGCAACACTGCGATCGGACTCACACCGGCGATCCACATCATGGTGGTGGTGGTGTCTCCCACCACGCTGCCTGAGCCGCCGGCGTTGGACGCAGCGACGATGGCGGCGAGGTAGCCGATATGCACCTTGCCGCGAAACACCGTATGCGCCATCGCGCCGCCGATCAACGCCGCGGCGATGTTGTCGAGAAAGGCTGACAGCACGAACACCATCACCAGCAAAACAAACGCTCCTTTCCAATCGCTGGGAAGGTATTTCGGCAGTACCGCCGGCACTTTGCTGTCTTCGAAATGCTTCGACAGCAGCGCGAAGCCGAGCAACAGGCACAGCAGATTGGTGAGGATGACCCACTCGTGGCCCATGTGCGCGACGAAACCCGCCGCGCCGGCTCCGTGCTTGAAGCCGGTAAACAGGATCTTGTAGCCGGCGATGACCACCAGGCCGGCGAGCGCGACCCACAGGGTGTGCGCATGAAACAACGCAACGCCGAGCAACGTCAACGCAAACAGGATGAACTCGACCGGTATACCGAACACCGCCGGACCGTCTGTCGTCCCCGCCGACGCCGCCATCGCCGATGCGCTGAAGCCAAGGCCCGCAGTAAATAGCGTAGTCACTGCCGCAAGATGCGCCTTGCAGCACCGATGGTCTGGGTTGTCGGGTATTTCCACGCCTTCCCGCTTATTCTGTAGATATTTTTATATGATACGAGTCTAGCACCCCTGCCGCGATGACCGCGAGCAACTTGACCGCGCGTCGAAATTCCAATGACTTGTACATGTTAATCCGCCTAACAAGTAAGCTTTAAAGCTCCCTTTATCCGCTTATTTGCGCTTATTTATTGCGCTTATTTGCGCTTAATGCTTATTTAGGCCACTTCTCATCGTACATAATTCAAATGCAATTTGACTTGACCGCAATCAATTTCGAGCAAATTCGCAAGGTTGGCGCCGAGCTTACTTGACCAGCAAGATCGGCACCTGCGCCGCGTGTATTACCTTGGTCGCCACCGACCCGAGGAGCATACTGGAAACCGATCCGAGGCCGCGCGCTCCCATCACGATCTGCCGCAGTTGCTTCTCTTTAACGTATTGCGTGACCATTTCGCCGATATCGCCGACGCCGATATGGTACGCGTATTCGATGCCCGCGCCGTCGAGCAGTTTGCGCGCCGACGCGAGCGCCGCATTGCCCTCATCCTGGTAATAATCGGCAAGCTGTTCGCGACTAAAGTAGCTCTTGACATTGCCCGAAGCGATAGGACCCTGCACATTGAGCAGATGAATCTCCAACGGCTCCTTATATAGCGGTATTTTTTGAATCAGAAAATTCACGGCACGATTGGAGTTTTCCGAGCCATCGACCAGAACCAACACCTTAAGCATTACCCGCCCCCATTAAATTGGCCGCAGCGACGGCCGCTCAATCCGACTTTGATTGCCGCTCATCGACCGCAAGATCGACGACTGCCGGCCGCAGTGTGGCATTGCGCGCTACCAACATTCGCCCGGCCGCCAGCACCAGCAACGCCCCTGCGATGCCTGCAACTTTGTACTGGACCAGCCAATCAACATTGGTTTTCACCCATTCGGCAATCGCAGGATCCCGCGCCATCATGTCGCCTGCAATATAACCGAGGAGCATCCCGCCGAGCGTGATGATAACTGGAAACCGTTCCATCAGCTTGAGGATAATCTGGCTGCAGCCGACAATGATGGGAATCGACACCAGCAGCCCGAACACGATCAGCAGCATGCTGTCCTTGGCCGCTGCCGCAACTCCGATGACGTTATCGAGACTCATCACGAAATCGGCAACGATGATGGTCTTGATTGCCCCCGATAACGTGATGCTGGCGTCGATTTCATGCTCACCGCCATCATCAGGAATGATCAGCTTGATACCGATCCAAAACAAAAGCACGCCGCCGATAATCTTGAGATAGGGTATCGTCAGCAGCGCGACCGCGAAAATAGTGAGCACCACCCGCAGACCCACGGCCCCGAATACGCCCCAGAAAATGCCTAGCTTGCGCTGTTTTTCCGGCAGGCTCCGACATGCGAGCGCGATGACGACCGCGTTATCCCCTCCCAGCAGGATATCGATGATGATGATTTGCACGACCGCAATCCAAAACTCGGGGGTTCCAAATTCCATTTCCGAATTACTCCTTACGCTTACGTACAGTAAGTTCTCATGCAGAACATAAAGGTCTGTGAAACATGCATTGAAATGGTGCGATTACAGCCCGCCACACCGAATACCCGCCGCGCGTGAACGGTGACGATACGGTGCTAGCTAAAGTCTGGCAACCGTTAAAACAGCCCGACTACCTTACCCTCGTCGGTGAGATCGATTTTCTCGGCCGACGGCACTTTAGGCAGTCCCGGCATGGTCATCACGTCGCCGCACACCATGACGACGAATTCTGCGCCCGCGGAAAGCCGCACTTCACGGATGTTGATCATGTGACCCGACGGCGCGGCGCGCAATTGCGGGTCGGTCGAGAACGAATACTGCGTTTTGGCTATGCACACCGGGTAATGGCCGTAGCCGTCGTCCTGTAACTTCTTGATCTGCGCGCGCACCCTGGAGTCCGCAGTGATGTCCGCCGCGCCGTAAATATTAGTCGCGACCGCTTTGACCTTGTCCCACAGCGGCAGCGCGTCTTCGTAGACGAACTTGAAGTTGGCGGGCACTTTTTCTATCAGGTCGACCACCGCGTGCGCGACTTCAGCCGCACCCGCGCCGCCCTCCGCCCAGTGCTTGGCCAGGATCACCGGCGCTTCGTGGTGCGCCATTTTCTTCTTCAGGAGCTCGATCTCGGCTGCGGTATCGAACGTGAACTGGTTGATCGAAACCACGCACGGCAGGCCGAAATGGTTGCGGATGTTGTTGACGTGGCGCTCGAGATTGGCGACGCCTTTTTCCAGCGCGGCGAGGTTTTCCTTGTTGAGTTCCTTGAGATCGACGCCGCCGTGGTACTTGAGCGCGCGCACCGTTGCCACGATCACTACCACCGACGGCCGCAGGCCGGATTTGCGGCATTTGATGTCGACGAACTTCTCGGCGCCCAGATCGGCGCCGAAGCCGGCCTCGGTCACGACGTAGTCGGCGAGCTTCAATGCGGTCTTGGTCGCGATCACCGAGTTGCAGCCATGCGCGATATTGGCGAACGGTCCGCCGTGGATGAATGCCGGGTTGTTCTCGAGCGTCTGCACCAGATTCGGCTGCAGCGCATCCTTCAGGAGCACCGTCATCGCGCCGTGCACCTTCAGGTCTTTGGCCAGCACCGGCTTTTGCTCGCGCGTGTAGGCGACGACGATATTTCCGAGGCGCGTCTTCAGGTCCCTGAGGGAATTC
>JANNPG010000258.1:0-2004 GCA_031399805.1 Betaproteobacteria bacterium
CGGAGTTTCTCGGCGCGGTGGACGCGCAAATTGCCGGGGAAGCCGCCAGGGTGTTCGCCAAACAGGGACTGGCGATTCACACCGGTGTTGCGATAACCAAAATCACCGCCAAAAAAACCGTCACCGTCGATTACACGGACAGCACTGGCGCCGCGCAAAGCGCGACTTTCGATCAATTGATCGTCTCGATCGGGCGCGTGCCGAATATCGGTGGCTCGATGCGGCGGCGATCGGCGTCAAGCTTGACGAGCGGGGATTCGTTGCCGTCGATGATGACTGCCGCACGAATGTGACTAACGTCTGGGCCATCGGCGACGTCGTGCGCGGGCCCATGCTCGCGCACAAGGCCGAGGAAGAGGGCGTCGCGGTCGCCGAGCGCATCGCGGGGCATCATGGTCATGTCGATTTCAATACCGTGCCGTGGGTGATCTACACCTCTCCGGAAATCGCGTGGGTCGGCAAAACCGAACAGCAACTGAAGGCGTCCGGCGTCGAATACCGCGCCGGCACGTTCCCATTTCTGGCAAACGGCCGCGCGCGCGCACTCGGCGATACCACCGGTATGGTCAAGATGCTGGCGGACGCCAAAACCGACCGTATACTGGGCGTGCACATCATCGGGCCGATGGCATCCGAGTTGATCGCCGAGGCGGTGGTCGCGATGGAATTCGGCGCCTCCTCGGAGGACATCGCCCTGATCTGCCACGCCCATCCGTCATTGTCCGAAGCAATGAAGGAAGCGGCACTTGCGGTCGACCAACGCTCGTTGAACTTCTGACCCGGCACTCTAAGTGAACGACGACGCGCGCCCAGGGGCTGCCAACCGCTACGGACATTTTGCCCTCCCCGAGGACAGTTCCGACATCGTCGGCTGGGTGCGGCAGCATGGGCGCGAACACGGTTTCGAGCTCGATGCTTCACAGAACGCCGCATTGCAGATACTGCAGGGGGTCTACGAGGACCTGATCGCGCTGGAGCGTCTCGAGGCGTCGCTCATTCGCCTGCTCGCGCGCAAGCAGACCGTGCGCGGCGTTTACCTGTGGGGCGGTGTCGGCCGCGGCAAGAGCTTCCTGATGGACAGCTTCTACAATTGCGCGCCGGTGGCGCGCAAGAAGCGCATACACTTTCACCGCTTCATGCAGGAAATCCATCACGCGTTGAACCGCCACCAGGGCGAGGAAGATCCGCTCGCCGCCATTGCCCGCGAAACGGCGAAGGAAACGCGCCTGATCTGCCTCGACGAGTTCCACATCACCGACATCACCGACGCCATGCTGATGCGGCGCCTGCTCGCAGGCCTGTTCGAGCACGGTGTCGTGCTGGTGACGACCTCCAACCAGCATCCCGATCAATTATACGAACACGGCCTGCAGCGCAGCCAGTTTCTGCCGGCAATCGAACTGATCAAGCGCAATCTGCAGATCGTGAACGTCGACGGCGGCACCGATTACCGCCTGCGCGAACTCGAACGCGCCGGTGTTTATCATACCGGCGGCAATGCCGACGAGCGTCTGGAGCAGGCATTTATCGGCATCGCGCGCCACGAGTCGGCCGATACCCCGGGCCTCGAGATCGAGGGCCGCATCATCAACGCGCGGCGGCACGCGCGCGGCGTCGCCTGGTTCGATTTTCGCGAACTATGCGACGGGCCGCGCGGCAAGGCGGACTATATAGAATTGTCGCGGCGCTACCATACCGTGCTGGTGTCGGGCATTCCGGAATTCAGGGTTGACGAAACGGATATCGTGCGCCGCTTCACATGGCTCGTTGACGAATTTTACGACCGGCGCGTCAAGTTGATTGTATCCGCCGCCGTGCCGCCGGCGGAACTGTATGCATGGGCGGAAGGCGGCGACCAGTTTGAGCGCACCATCAGCCGTTTGATCGAGATGCAGACGCGCGACTATCTGAGCGAACCGCACCTGCCTTAGAGCGCATTTCAAAATGAAATAGCTCCGGTGCCATGGACACGCTCGCGTCCCCCGAGGGGACTTCCTGCGGGGC
>JANNPG010000207.1:0-14354 GCA_031399805.1 Betaproteobacteria bacterium
CGCACAGCCCGCCTATCCGTCGAAGCCCATCCGCTTCCTGGTCGGCGCGCCGGCGGGCGGCAGCAACGACATTTTCGCGCGCGCCATCAGCCAGCGCCTGTCGGAAGCCCTTGGGCAGCCGGTGATCGTCGACAATCGTCCCGGCGCCTCGCAGATGATCGCCGCCGACCTCACGGCGAAAGCGCCGCCCGACGGCCACACGCTCTACATGACGTCCACCACCTACACCACCACCGCCGCGTTGATGGCAAAGCTGCCGTTTGATCCGATCAACGATCTCGCCGGCATCACGATGATCGCGCGCGGGCCGATGGTGCTGGTGGTGCATCCCTCGATACCGGCGAAGACCGTCAAGGAATTGATCGCGATCGCGCGCGCGCGGCCGGGCCAGCTCAACTATACCTCGTCGGGCATCGGCGGCATCAATCACTTCGGCATCGAAGTGCTCAAATCGATGGCCAACATCGACATGGTGCACGTGCCGCACAAGGGCATGGCGCCGGCGATCACCGACCTGATGGCGGGCCAGGTGCAGGTGCTGCTGGTGAGCCTGACTGCGGTCGAAGCGCAAATGCAATCGGGACGCCTGCGCGCCATCGGCGTCAGCAGCCCGAAAAGGTCGTCGTTCCTGCCGAAGCTGCCGGCGCTTGCCGAGACGCTGCCCGGCTACGACAACGATTTGTGGTGGGGCGTCTTCACCGGCGCGAAGGTGCCGAAGGCGGCGATCGACCGCCTCAACACCGAAATCCACAAGACGCTGGCGACCGACGAAATGAAAAAGCGCTTCGCCGATTTTGGCGCCGTCGCCGCGCCGACCACGCCCGAGGGCTTCAACACCATCGTGAAAAGCGAAATCGTCAAGTGGGGCAAAGTGATAAAAGCCGCGAACATCAAACCCGAGTGATGAGCGCGCTCAAAAAAAAATCGTTCGCGCCCGACGCCAAGTGCGCGCTCGACGGCGTGCGCATACTCGACATGTCGCGCCTGGTCGCCGGCAATACACTGACGCAGGTGCTTGGCGATTTCGGCGCCGATGTCGTCAAGATCGAACCGCCGGCCGGCGACACACTGCGCGCATGGCAAACCGATGGCGTCGCGACCAATTGGAAAATCTACGCGCGCAATAAGAAAAGCCTGGCGCTGGAACTGCGCAAGCCCGAAGCGCGCGACATCCTGCTGCGCATGCTGCCGGCGGCCGCGGTGTTCGTCGAGAGCTTCCGTCCCGGCACGCTCGAATCAATGGGACTGGCGCCGGACGTGCTGCTCGCCAAAAATCCCAAGCTTGTCATCGTGCGCATTTCCGGCTGGGGCCAGACCGGGCCGTACAAGCGGCGGCCTGGTTTCGGCACGCTGGTCGAGGGCATGTCGGGTTTTGCGGCCATCAACGGTTTTGCCGACCGCGAGCCGGTGCTGCCGCCCATGTACATGGCGGACGCCTACGCCGGGCTCTACGGCGCAGCCGCCGTGATGATCGCGCTGCGCGAAGTCGAGCACAACGGCGGCGCGGGCCAGGTGATCGATCTGCCGCTGCTCGACCCGGTGTTCGCGGTGCTCGGGCCGCAGGCCGCCAATTACCGCCTCACCGGCAAATTGAAGCCGCGCACCGGCAGCCGCTCGACCAATTCCTGCCCGCGCAACGTCTACCTGTGCAAAGACGGTAAATATGTGGGCCTGTCGGCGTCCATCCAGAAAATGGCGGAGCGGCTGTTCCGCTCCATCGGCCGCCCCGACCTTATCGACAATCCACGCTACAAGATCAACGCCGAGCGCGTGAAGCACGCCGCGGAACTCGACGCCATCATCGGCGCATTCGTCGCGCAGCGCACCCAGGCCGAGAACGTCGCGTTTTTTGAAAAGGCCGAGGTCACCATCGGACCGATCTACGACATCGCGCAGATCGTCGAGGATCCGCACGTGATAGAACGCGAACTCGTTGCCGACTATCCCGACCCCGACATGGGCGAGTTCCCGATGCATCACGTAGTACCCCGCCTGTCGGGCACGCCGGGTGCGATTCGCTCGCCCGCGCCGCAACTCGGCGAACACAACCGCGCGCTGCTCGCCGAGCTTGGTATTGACGACGCGGCTTACGCGCAAATGCTCGCGGCCGGCATCATTTGTGAAGGCGCAGCATCCACCAAGGAGGAAGACGCATGACTCGCGAACTACCCGTATGGCGCTCACTGATGTACGTGCCGGTCAACGTCGACAAATACGTCGACAAGGCGCACACGCGCGGCGCCGATGTAATCCAGCTCGATGTCGAAGACAGCGTGCCGCCCGCGGAAAAAGACAAGGCGCGCACGCTGGTCGAAGCGGCGGCCAAAAGGGTGCGGCGCGGCGGCGCCGATGTCGTGGTGCGTATCAACCGCCCGCTGTCGCTCGCGGTGCGCGACCTCGAACATTCGGTCTGCCCCGATGTGGACGCCATCGCCTGCACCAAGGTCGACAGCGCATCGCACGTGAGGCTCCTCGACGAACTGGTGACAGAACTCGAAGAAAAACGCGGCATGACTATCGGCCGCACCAAATTCATCACCATGGTCGAGACTGCGGACGCGTTCTTTCGCATCCACGAGATCGTGCGCGCCAGCAAGCGCATCGTTGCCTGCTGCATCGGCGGCGAGGACTTCGCGCTGGACAACAACATGCAACCCACTGGTGAAGCGCTGTTCTATCCCAAGCAGCACATGATCTTCGCCGCCAATTCCGCCGGCATCATGCCGATCGGCTTCGTCGACAGCGTCGCGGGCTTCGGCGACTGGGACAAATTCCGCAAGATGGTGCGCCGCTCGCGCGACTTCGGCTTCATGGGCGCCGGCTGCATCCATCCCGGCCAGGTCACCATCGTCAACGAGGAATACACGCCGACCGCCGAGGAAGTCGAATTCGCGCGCAAGGTGGTGCGCATGGACGCAGAAGCCGCCGCCACCGGCCGCGGCTCGTGGTCGCTCGACGGCAAGATGATCGACATTCCGGTCGTCGTGCGTGCGCAAAAGCTCATCAAGCGTTATGAAGCGATCAAGGCGCGCGAAGCGAAAACGCTCTCTGCGATGAAAAATTAAACCCTTGGCCGCGCCGCATAAGGCAAGCGGGTAGCCGCGCTATTTTTGGTTCCAGAAGGTTCGTATGCGGGCGCCGATCGGGGAAATCGGTGGTTGCAGCACCGACGTGCCCGAGATCAGGATCTGCTGCAGCTTGCCACCGATTTGCACGATGGCCCCAACCGGCGAGGGCAGATAACCTCCTCCCGCGTGTACCAGTGAGCGGTTCGTGGCGGTCAAACCCGCTGCAATATTGTGGGGAATGATCGCTCCGCCCGTCTGAAAATTGACCGTATACTCGCGCGCAAGGCCAAGGTTCCCACCGCATACCCCTGACGCGGGCGGGGTGGGCTGATTGGTATTAAAAAATGTCGCGCCACCCAAGGTCACCGAGCTGCTGATCACCTTTTCTCCTGTTAACAGGGTAATTAACCATCCTTTGGCGGCGGTAAGTGCTGCGGTGGCCGCGGTAATCTGCGCTGCCGAGCCCTCCTGGATGGCGTTATCCGTCGTATCAAACAGGTCTGCCTCGGCGACCGTTGCGCCCGAGTATGTAAAGCCGGTACTGCGGTCCTTGATCATGTAATACCGGTTGGTTACGGCGTTGATCAGGGGATTTGCCGTGTCTCCATAGCCGTTGAACGGATGCTCACGGTCGCCTGAGCCGATCAATACGGAATCATAGGGACCGTTAGCGTCATTGCTATACACCACGTCGGGCGGATACAGGAACTTGCGCCGGCTGCCCACCGTCCCTGACGCGGCAAATCCGAGCGAAGCGAGTTTGTTCACCGTCCAGTTCGCCGGCGAGGGATCGTTGATGTCAGCGCGCCATACATTGCCCCCCGTATCGCCGACGTACAAGCGATCCGCATAGCGGTCGCTGTTGCGATCGAGGATAGACACGTCGGAAGGAATGGCAAACGTCATGGCGGACACCGTCTGGAATACTTCGCCGGGCGACAGCGTCGCAGGCGCAACGGGGCCGGCTTGCCACAGCACGTTGCCGGTTAATCCATCGACTACGAAAATTCCACGGCCGATCGAATTCGTCGTGCCGGTCGGTATCGGATCCAGATCCTCCACCGCGGCATCGTAGCCGGCGCCAAAAATCAACACCGGATTGGCCGATGCGCGGATTTTTCGAACCTTGGGCTCAGACCAGGTCTGACCGAGTTCGCCATAGCCGGGACTCGTGTTGTCCCGCTTCCACATGAATTTGGGCTGATCCGGGTCCGATACATCGAGCGCGTAGATGACCCGGCCGCCCCGGCGCATTGAAATATAAAGGTAGACCTTGTCGCCATCGGCGGCTACCAGTTTGCCGTCATTGTTTACATCGAGCTGATACAACCCCACGGCACCATCCGCAAAGTAGGGCTTAGGATTGGATGAACTTATGGCTGGCAGGTTGTCCCGCAGGCGTTTAAGCCGCGAGAAAAACTCGGTCGGCACAAATGCCCATTTTTCAAACCCGTCGCTCGCATTCTGCCCCCCTTTTACGGCGCGAAACAGACCATCGTTGGCGCCGTAGAAAATAACGACGTCGTTATCATCACCATAGCGGTTGTAGTTCACCACCGCTGGCCGCGAGTGGAGCACATCCCCATGCACCGAAGGACGTACATCGGCGAAGCTTCCATTAAGATTCTCGTCGACGGCGTTATCCTTGCCGCGCACCCAATCGATGATATTCGCCACTTCCGGGGCGCCGCTGGCGGCAAAAGCGCTGATGTTCCCGGCCGACGACGGACTGATGTTGGTGGTATTGAAAGGATAATTCACCAGCGGCGCATTCGCAGTCGCCAGGCAGGCGCCGTTGCAGGTATAGATGTTGCGGGTCTGCGCCAGTGTTGAATCGGGGTTCGGATAAAGCGTGCGAATGCGTTGTGCGGCCCCGCCTTTCTCCACGATGGGCCCGTCTGGCGAGTCCGAAGCGGATTGCGGGTTTCCGGAAGGCGCGAACGACCAGAAGGCCGACGACGATGTCCAGTAGCTGACGGCATCATCAACAATAAAACCGGTGGCCGCACTTTCTGCGGCGAGCCCGTTCCGATCGGCGAGGAATACCTTGCCGGTGCTGGCGTTATAGGCCAGTTGGTATTCCTTGAGATTGCCAAACCAGCGCGGCGTGCCGTTGGCGTCAGGCCGGAAACCACCAAGATAAACCTGATTGAGGTTAGTGCCGCGCACATTGACCGAAACCGGCAGCGTCACCGATGCAAATACGCTGTTTATGCTTTGCACTTCGTTAAAAATCGTCTGTAGCGCGGCGCTCAGCACGGGTGCGCTGGTCGCGGCAAAATAGCGTCCGCGCCCCTGGTTAGCCTCGCTTTCGAGCAACACGATATTGGCCGTGTCGTTGCCGGTTACACGCGCCGCGTCATAGACGTTGACCGTATGCGTAATGATGTTCTGCTTGCCGGGCAGGTCGCTGACGTCGGTCTGATAAAGAAAACGCGCGTACTCGTCTGCGATGTTGCCCTGGGCGGTGGCACTGGGCAGCGGAACGGTGGAAATGGCGCCCGCCCCGCCCACATTGCCGAGCAAAGTGCTGGCGCTCGGGTTGCCGCTGTCCGCGCCCGCCTGGGGCAGCCCGTTGCTGATGATTATGATGTAGTTTTTCTGACACCCATCGGCAACCGGGCTCACATACCGACGGCTCGACGCTGAACTGAACGCATTGCCCGCAATACTGCCGGCAGTATTTGCGACGCTATTTCCGGCGTAATCGCGCTTGGGTTGTCCAAATCCGCCAAACGCCGTGGGACCGAAATTCAGGGCGTTCTGCGGCGTCTGAACGGTACCGCCACCGCCGAAATACTTGTACGCCTCAAACAGCGTAAAACCATAGGGCGAGTTGTTGCCTTTGTCATTATTAATATGCAGACCCGAAATTATGCTCTGGAGTGCGCTTTTGTTGCCCGCCGTCATGTTGCGCACGGCGTATCGGATATACGCAGACACCGGACTGCTGGTACCCGGCCCCGTTTCCCCAAACATCATCAAGCCCACGTTGACGTTGGTATTCAGGGTGCCGATAACGCTGCTTAACGTCGCCATCTCGGAGCTGAATTTCGTGCCACCGTCAAATGCGGCGCTCCAGTTCGCCGAGTTATCCAGAATGATGAGAATGTTAGGCGCAGTGCCGGTAACAGCGGGACTACCGCTATAAATATCGATGTCTTCAGCCAGCGCGGGGACGGGGAAAGCGAGAATTACGCACACTATCCGGATTAACAGGTGGCGTAAATTAAAGGTCATGATGATCTCCTCGCTGCGCGTATCACGGACAAAAATTGGTGGGCAACCGGATGCGCACGCCCTGATCGATGGTCGCCGTTGCGCCGGTGAGCAGATCGGTTGCGGTTGCAGTTACCGACCAGTTGGTGTCATACAGCGTGATATCGTGGACCGCCGTATAGCCGGCGGCAGTCGAGGTGCCCAGGCACGCGGGAGCGCTGACGGCGACCGGAATACCGTTAACCGTGATGGTCCGCGCAACCGGGCTGTTAAAATTGCTCACGTTACTCAGCACCTCCTCGATGGCCTGCTGCACACTCTGGTTGATCACCATTTTTCTCTGGAAATTGCCCACGATGCGCAGATCCGAGGAACTCATGTTGGCGGAGGACACGACGAACAACGTGATGATCATGAGAATAACGAGGCTCACGAGCAGTACCGCGCCGCGCTGGCGCTTGGGGCTCGTCATTGGGGTATCTCCCGCCGTCCGCTGACATCATTGAGGCGCGCGGACCCGACGAACAAATGCTTTTTGAATGCATCGTTAAACGGGCCTACCGGTCCCGCCAAACCAAGGTTATAGGTCTTGGTATCGACATAGCTCACGGTGAGCTGTGTCGAAACAGCTATAAAATTGATTCGAACGCTGACCACGCTGGCCCAGTCCGCCAGCGCAGGCGCGGTCACATACGTGTCGGGAGCGCCGTCTCCAAACTGGTTCGTGGCGGTATTTTGTACTGCGGGCGAGTTATCAATCCCATAGTCGATTTGCAGGTTGCGTATGCCTTCGACGAGCGGCGCAATACGCCAGCCGGTAATTCCGCCAACCGCCGTGAGTTCCAGGCGCTTTAGCGTTGGAATCGGCGTGCCACCGTCGTCTGCGGCTCCGGTACAGTTCTCGCTGCCGTCGGCCGGTACGCTGCATGGAGCGATAAAATAAATCTGCACGGCCAGTTTTCTGATGTCTGCCGCGGTAACGCCATCCTTCTTGAAAAGGGTGGCCACCGAGCCATCGGCCTTTTTGGTAGTACCCACGGCGGCGGCGCCGGCGCCGATCTGCACTTCGGCGACGTCGCCTGTTCCTTGCAGATAAACCTCGCCGGTTTGCGGAACATCGGTTGGCGCGAGCGTGGCGAACTCGACATAACGGACCACCAGGATATCCGTGCCAGGCACGAAATTGGCAGCGCTCAGGCAACTGAGTGGTGAAGCGAGTGGGGCGTCATAGCCCTGAACCGGGAGTGCGAGCGCGCTGTACACCGCAGCCGGTGCCACGAGGCACGGATCGGGCAGCGCGGCGCCGGCCGCGGGCAACGTATAAAACGTCCCATAGTAGCCGGCACGATTGAGGTCCTGGCCGAATATCCACATCGCCATGCTGCCGTTACCCGTATGCTCCGCGCTTTTCCTGAGCTCGGCGTAAGCGCTGCTCGAAGCGCTGAAAAATGAAAGCAGCCCACCGAGCACCATCACCCCGATGGTCAGCGCGATCATCAGCTCAATCAGCGTGAAGCCGCGGCTGCGTGCGGCATTTCTGTATTTATGTGTCAGCGTTTTCATAGCAGGGTCGCCGGCCTGAACGTGGTCCAGACTACGCGGCGATGCGTTTCGGTTCCGTAGGCGTTGTTGCCACAGGCGACCGTGGGCACCGCCGTCTCCGTCACGCCCTGCCATGCAACGGCAACGGTATAAATCGAAGTCGCCGCATCGAGGCTGATGCAGCCGCGCGCCCCCAAAGCCGCTCCTGTGGCATTGCCTGCCACTGTTTCTCGCGCGCCTTTAAGGATCTGGTCCCATTCGTTGAGATCATCGACGGCCAATTGCTGGGTGTTGACATCGCCAAACCCGGCACAGCTTATCGCTCCAGCATGGCCGGCATCCGCGTAGCCCAGATACGGAATGCCGGCAGGCGTTGTTATCGCGTAACAAGGAGCAGTCTGACGATTGGCGTTGATGCGATTGACGATGCCATCAAGAAGGACGAGCGCCTGGACGCGGTTGTAGGCCTCCAATCCGGCCTGTTGTGTGCGCGCCTGAAATGCACCCAGCCCCAGCAAGCCTACGGCAATGATTGTGAGCGTCACCAGGATCTCGATGAGCGTGAAGCCCGCGGTGGCATGCGTTGGGTGCAACATGTCAGCCGTTAAAACAGTTGCCGTCATGATTGTTATCCACACGTATGCTTGGGCGGCCGGTAGGGTTGATTACCAGGCAGCGCTTGGGGACGCCGCCGCTTTGAATGGAGGTTAATTCCAACTGGTAGCGCGACGGTGTAGTCAAGCGCCCATAACCATCAAAAGCCAGGGCTGTCCCGGTGGACGTACTGATGGCGAGCGCGGGGTTCCCAAGCTGGCTCCTCAGGACCGAACCGCCGACCGTCAGATCATAGCCATAGGCAAATCCGCCGGTGCGCGGCGTAATGGTAACCACGGAATTGCGTTTGATGGCCTCGCTACGCGCGTAGGTTAGAGCGGCATAGAGATCAAACGTAGCGGTCTTGACTCGCTGCGCCGCGATCACGGGCATGAGCGCCGGAGCGGCGATCGCTGAAAGCACCCCGACAATGCCAACCACAACCATCAACTCCGTGGCGGTGAAGCCTTGCTCGCCGCGCAGGATCTTCCGTCCTGGAACCCGACGACCGGGGGGCGGCACGAGCGCTGGAAGCGCGCGCAATCGCGACCAATGATCGTGAGTTGCTGCAATGAGTGTCTTTGCCATAACGCTGAACACGCCAATCCAACCTAGCAATTCCGCTGTCATAGAGCCCTCCGCTCGTTAGACCGGTAACTTTGCGCCCCCGCCTTTCGGACGGGTTTGCCCTTTTAGGTGTAACCAAACTAAAACATTTTTTATTGCGCGCTGTGCTGCAGGCGGGTCACTTGGGAGCAATCAGTGCGGAGGAACTACTTCAGGCGGGATGGACTGCGAGTAAATCGAGAGATGATTTGCACGCTGCAATCCCGCTGTCATGGAGTTCTACGCTCTTTAGACCGGTGACTTTGCGCCCCCGCCTTTCGGTCGGGTTTGCCCTTTGATGCAATTGAAGAGTAGTCTCGGACTGTCGAGGAGTCAACAACTTCCGACGAACGTTCAACAAACGCTGACAGACGGTACTGTGACATATGTCCCGAATTGGGAGATTTCCTGCGCGGATCGAAGCAAATTGCCGGGCAATAATGGTTATGACTGTGTCAAATGTCTCAGTATATGATTTAGCAACTCACGTGCAAGGCGTGGAAGACGACGAGACGTGAAAACCCGCCTAAAGACTTTTTTAGCAGGGGCTCTGTGACTTTAGTGGCAAATGCTGGAGATATGCAATGAAAAACAAAACCGTAATCGTAGAGGAACGCCTCGCGGCGCTCGGCATCGCCCTGCCATCGGCGCCGGCGCCGGCGGCGAACTATTTGCCGTGGACAATTACCGGCAACCAGTTGTGGATCGCCGGCCAGGCGCCAATCAGCAACGGCAAATACGAATACGTCGGCCGCGTAGGCGATGCGGTAACACAGCAGCAGGCGCATGCCGCCGCGCGGTTGTGCGCAGTGAACGTGCTCGCCCAAGTCAAAGCCGCGTGCAAGGGCGATTGGTCACGCGTGGTCAAAGGCGTGCGCGTGTGCGGCTACATCAGCTCGGCGCCCGATTTCTTCGAATTTCCCAAGGTGCTCGACGGCTGCTCGGACCTGCTGGTCGAAGTGCTGGGCGATGCGGGCAAGCACGTGCGCACGGTCATGGGCGTCAGCGGATTGCGCTTCAATGTGCCGATCGTCGTCGACGCGGTGTTTGAAATTCGCGTGTGATAACACACTAAGAGCCCGTTTCAAAATGAAATATCCCCGGTGCTAGGGAGACGCTCTTGTCCCCCAAGAGGACTTCCTCCGGGGCGTAGCGCATGTGACTCGCCTGTCTTCGTTGATGGAGCAGGCGAGGTCGCCTGCGCTACCTTTATTTTGAAACGCACTTTAAGGAATTCATGATGCTCATTACCTCGCGTCGCGCCATCGTTGCCTTCGTCACATTGTCAGGTCTAGTTGCGCCGTACGCCGTCGGCGCCGAATATCCGGCGAAGGCGATTCGGTTCATCGTCCCCTTCCCGCCGGGCGGCGGCACGGACATCGGCACGCGCATCATCGCCGCGAAATTGTCCGAGCGCTTTGGCCAGCAGGTCATCGTCGACAACCGCGGGGGCGCTGCCGGCATCATCGGCACGGAAGTCGCGGCGAAGGCCGTGCCCGACGGCTACACGATCATGATGGGCAACATCGGCACGCACGCCATCAACATCAGTCTTTACGCCAAGCTCCCGTATGACCCGGTGCGCGATTTCATTCCCATTACGCAGGCAGCGGGACTGCCGCTGTTCGTGCTGACCCACCCCTCGGTGCCGGTGAAGAACGTGAAGGAATTGATCGCGCTCGCCAAGGCGCAGCCGGGCAAGCTCAATTATTCGTCGTCGGGCGCCGGCGGCTCGATGCACGTCGCCGCCGAATTGTTCCAGAGCATGGCGCACGTGAAGCTCACGCATGTTCCGTACAAAGGCGGCGGCCCGGCGATCGTCGATTTGCTCGCGGGGCAAGTGCCGCTCTCGTTCGCCACCGTGCTCGAAACCTCGCAGCACGTGAAAGCCGGCCGCCTGCGCGCGCTCGCCGTGACCTCGGCCAAACGCTCGGTCGCGTTCCCCGACATGCCTACCGTCGCCGAAGCCGCGCTGCCGGGCTACGAATCGATTTCATGGCTGGGTGTATTTGCGCCAGCGGGCACGCCGCGCGAGGTGGTCGCAGTGCTCAATACGGAAATCGTGAAAATCCTGCAGCAGCCCGACGTCAAGCAACGCCTGCTCGAACAGGGCGGCGAACCGATCGGCAACACTCAGGAACAATTCGCGGCGATCCAGAAATCCGATATCGCCAAATACGCGAAGCTCATGCGGGAATCCGGCACCAAGGCTGAATAGATTGGTGCGCGTGACTCGTCAAGGGCGATCAAGGTGTGCGTCCATTTATGTCGTCAGCCCTGTGCGCAACCAGAAACCCGGATATTGGATCGCAAGACCACGCCCCGTAGGTACGCGAGGTACGCGACCATGATGACCGGGTTCCATTTCTCCGTTTCTGTGGCGTTGCCCTACTCGATTTTGACGCCGCCGGCTTTGATCACCCGGGTGATCTTCGCGACCTCGGCACGGACAAACTTGTCGAACTCCTCGGGCGTGGAGGGCTTCGGCACCGAGCCGCGAACCGCGAGCCGCTCCCGCATGTCGGGCGCGGCGAGTATCCGGGCCACTTCCCGCGCGAGCTGATTTACAATCGGGCGCGGTGTCTTGGCGGGCGCGAAGAGCCCGTACCATTGATCCCATTCGAAGCCCGCGATCGCCGCCTCCGAAACGGTGGGCACGTCGGGCAGTATCGGGGAGCGCGCGAGCGTGGTCACCGCCAGCGGCAGCAACCGCTTGTCCCTGACGAATGCCAGCGTATTTCCGATCGGCGCGAACTAGTACTGCACGCGCCCGGTCATGGTGTCGGTCAGCACTTCCGGCACGCCCTTGTACGGAATGTGCGAGACATTGAACTCCGCGGCGAGCTTCAGCATCTCGCCGGTAATGTGCGTGCCGCTGCCGATGCCGGCCGAGCCGTAGTTAACCTGCCCGGGCCGTTGCTTCACGAACGCGATGAGTTCCTGCACCGACTTGATGCCCTGTGCGGGCGCGACCACGAGCACATTGGGCGCGCTCGTCACCTGCGATACGCCCGCGAAATCGCGCAGCGTATCGAACGGCAGCTTCGTATACAGTCCCGGGGTCGCCGCGTGCGAGACCGAGTTGAAGAGCAGCGTGTAGCCGTCGGGTGCCGCGGCGGCGGCGATTGCGGCCGCCACGGTGCTGCCGGCGCCGGGACGATTGTCCACCACCACCCGCTGGCCCCAGTTCTCCGCCATCGCGTGGGCCACCAGCCGGCCGATGACGTCGATCTCGCTGCCGGCGGTGAACCCGACGATCATGCGGATCGGCTTGGCGGGAAAATTCTGCTGCGCTTGCGCGGCGCAAGGTGCGCTGAAGAGAGTCAGTACCGCAATGACTTTCATCTTCGTGCATTTCATGCCTGGAATCTCCTCGTTGTGGTTATTAGAAATAAACTGGGCGCAGACGTTTTTCTGTCAGATCTGGTCAAGCCTGCGCCAGCGGACGCACGGCGCGCAAACCAATCAGCACTCAGACCGTCACCGCCTTCGCGTCCCTGGCCTCAGCCATTAATCCCTCCTCCTTCAACGCGCGCAGCGACTTGCGCCACGCATCGACCGTGAATTCGACGTCCGCCTGCGTATGCGCCGCGGACAGCAGTCCCCCGCGCCAGCCCTTCAGATCCACACCGTTGTTGAGCATCGCGAGCCGCAACTTGCCGAGCATGGCCTCGTCCCTGCCCTTCAACGAGTCGACGGTCAGCGTGCCCGCATCGAACGCGGTCGGCTTGATCGCGTGGCCCCGCGGATTCGAATAGATATTGAAAAACGAATGCACGCCGTAGACCGCCCACGGCACACCTTCCACTTCCAGGACTTCGTTCATCGCCTTGCGCAACACGGCTGCCGTCGCCGACGCCTTGGCGCACGCGTCGGACCCGCGAATGATGTTCAGCGTCGCGATACCCGCCGCGGCACTGACCGGGTGCGCGTTGTGCGTGCCGTGATGGTTGATGTGCTCGCGTCCGGCCGCCGTGGCCGCTGCGTGATCAAGCCAGTCGAGAATGTCTTTGGGCCCGCCGACGGCGCCGCCCGGCATGCCGCCGGCGAGAATTTTCGCCATCGTCGTAAGATCGGGAGTTACGTCATAAAACGCCTGCGCGCCGCCGGGTGCAACGCGAAAGCCGGTCACGACCTCGTCGAAGATGAGTAGCACGCCGTGCTTTTTCGTGATCTCGCGCAGGGCTCCCAGCACTTCCGGCGGCGTGGGCACGATGCCTGAACTGCTGCCGAGCGGCTCTAACATTACGGCCGCCACATCTTTGCTGCCGGCAATGACACGTTCGACAGCGGCAACGTCGTTCGGCGCTAGCAGCGTGGTGTTGTCCGCGACCTGCTCCAGTACTCCGGCGTTCGGCGAACCGTCGAAATGATCATGGACGCCGCCCGCCACCTGGTCGTGCCAGCCATGGAAATGGGTGAGAAAGCGCACGACCCTGCGCCGCCCGGTTGCTGCGCGCGCAAGTCGCATCGCAAGCTGTGTTGCCTCCGTTCCCGACGAGGTAAACCGCACGCGCTCGACTGACGGCACCATGTCCTGGATCAGGCTCGCCCACTCGACCTCGAGTTCGTGCGCCGCCGCTAAATGCATGCCCTTGTTAAGCTGCGCCTGGATCGCCGCCAGCACTTGCGGATGCTGATGCCCGAGCAGCAATGAGCCGTGGCCGCCGAAATAATCGACATACTCGTTGCCGTCGATGTCCCACTTGCGCGATCCCAGCGCATGGTCGCCGTAGATCCCGTACGGCGACATCCGTCGTGAATCGTGCACGATGCCGCCCGGCAGCACGCCGCGCGCTTTCCGATAAAGCTCCGCCGCGCGCGGCGTGCGCGCGCGATACGTCGCGAGGATTTTGGATTCGCTTCTATGGTCGTCCGCCATGGCTCCACCTACCGTCAGCAGTTTTCGATTCGTTCTGTTATGAAATTCGGCGAATGCGCCGCCTCGCCGCGTGTAGAATGGATTATAAACGAAACTTTTCAGGCGGCAGTTATGCGCGATCCGCAGCGGAAATTGAATCTCGTTTTATGTTGTGTGGCTCTGGCGACAGCGGCGATACTGGCGCCGCAATCCGGATCGGCGCAGTCCTATCCTAACAAGGCGATCCGATTGATCGTGCCGTTTGCCGCGGGCGGCAACACCACCGCCACGGAGAACCCTCATGAACCCTGCCACACGCCTTAGAGCTCATTTCAAAATAAAGGTAGCGCAGGCGACCCCGCCTGCTCCGTCAACGAATGCAGGCGAGTCGCCTGCTGCGGCGGGGCTGTGTCTGCATTCGGTTCTGCGAGCCGACAGTTCTGATCGGAGGGAAGCACTGTTAC
>JANNPG010000270.1:0-13631 GCA_031399805.1 Betaproteobacteria bacterium
ATTACCGATGACACCGGGCGCGCCGTGCACGAGGCCCAGGTGGATAGGGCATCGTTCAAACTGCCGGCGAGCGTTCCACTGAAAGAAGGCGTGCCCTACACATGGGAAGTGTCCGCACGCCTGCCCGATGGCCGGAAATATACGAGTTCCGCGGATTTCGCGGTTGCGCCCGCGGATCTGCGCGCGCAGGCCGAAGCATTGCGCCCCGCGGCGTCCGCGCCCCTGTCGAGCCGGATCGCGTACGCGGCGTGGCTCGATCAGGTGGAGCTCAAAGACGAGGCGCGCAAATACTGGAGAGCCGCCGCATCCGAACGCTCCGATGATCCGCGGTTGAAAGCGCTCGCCGACCAATAGTGCAGTGCCGCTGAAGCCAAATCCGGCCAGCCGCTGCTCTGGGCGCCGTTCAGCCGGCTCGGTGATGGCGCCCCGTTACATATGTTTCCCTCGGCGGTTGGCGGGTTCCGCGGCGAGTGGCGGTTGACGGGCTTTAACGGCAATCCTTAAAAAGGCCGGGTTCTACACTGCTATTCCGTGTTGATATTGCCGAACATGCAGAATTCGTCCAGGGAATCGGTGCGTTTGCTCGACATCATCGACAAGCGCCTGCAAAAGCTCGAGGCGCTGGAGAAACTGCAAATCTCGCAGTTCAACGTCGGGCGTTGACGAATTGGGGAACAGGGATCAGATGTAGAAGGCGCGATGCGACAGACAGTGTCTGACTACGACCCATTCCAGTCACTTGCCCGTGAGCTTTTTGACCAACGCTGTACCGGTCAGAAGCTCAAATTGCGCTTCAAGTCTAATGATTCGCTCAGTCAAATTCTCAATCTTGGCCTGTTGCGCCTTGATCGCTTCGTTCTGTCAAGTTACCTTGTCCTCAAGCTTGATCATCGCGGTCAAAGCAGCCCACACGCGCTCCTAACGCCCATCAGTTAGCGGACATTGTCTGTCATAGATCAAATCCCGACTTCAACAGATTAGAGAATGGGTCTAGGCCATCGCGTGCGGCAGGTATGCGACCTTCATTTTGTTCAGTTTGTAGTTGTATGGATTATCCACGGTCGATGTCACAGCATCGGCGCACGCGCCGCACGCCGTGCAGTTCTGATTGACGTAGCGCGGCGTGAGCTTGACGGTCGCGGTGTAATCGCCGCGGTTGCCGGCGATCGCAATAACTTCGGCGAGCGTGAATACGCGCGGCCGCGGATTGGATTTATCTTATGCGCGTATAGAAGTGACTGCCGGAATGCGGGCGTTATAGGTTATAGGATTGCGTCTGCCATCAGTGCGGCGCTTGCGTTATTGCCGGGCGTGGCCGATCGTGGCACGGACAGGGAATGCAGCGGGCCGCGGAACGGCGCCGGTCAGGACAGAGCAGCCTGTGCGATGCGCGCGTCCGCACGCTTGCGCGTGAGCAACGATTTGAGGTGCGCGAGCAGCTCGGCTTCTTGATAAGGCTTGCCGAGAAATGCATTTACGCCCAGTTGTATCGCGTGCCGGCGGTGTTTTTCAGCGGTGCGTGAGGAAATGATGATAATCGGGATTGCGCGCGTGCGCGATTCGGCGCGCAGGATTTTGATCAGTTCGAACCCGTCCATGCGCGGCATTTCGATATCGAGTAGCATCAGGTCCGGCAGCGCGTCCTTAAGTTTTTCGAGCGCGTCAATGCCGTCCTTGGCGGTCGTCACCCGATAACCTTCGCGCTCGAGCAACGTCCCGGTAATATTGCGCACGGTGAGCGAGTCATCGACCACCATAACGGACGGCATCGTCGGTGTTTCGGCCGCGGCAGCCGCGATGGTTGCCGGTGCGGCGGTATCCAGACCAGGACGCTGAGACAGCAGGACCGGGTTGACGATCAATATGATGCTGCCATCGCCAAGCACGGTGGCGCCCGCGATGCCGAAGAGGCGGGCGAGCTGCGGTCCGATGTGCTTGACGACGATTTCCTGGTTCTTCAGGAATTCGTCGACGTGCAGCGCAATACGTTGCGCGCCGCTGCGCAGCAGCAGCACGCAATTGTGGGTCTCCACCCCGGACGGACCATTGGCTTGCCTGAGCAGGCGTCCGAGATAGTGCAAAGGGTAGGAAACATCCCCGGCGGCAACCGCGCCCTGCGCGTAATGCCGGGCAAGTACGTCTGATTTAAGCGTGAGGACCCGCTCAACCATGCTCGACGAAATCGCATAGGTCTGGCTCCCGGCGCGCACGAGCAATGCCTGCGTGACGGCCAGCGTGAGCGGCAGGAAAATCGTGAACGTGGTGTCTTTGCCCGGTCGCGTGGCGACTTCGACCCGCCCGCCTATGCTGGCAATTTCGTTGCGTACCACGTCGAGGCCCACCCCGCGGCCCGCGAGCTCCGTCACCGCGTCGGTGGTCGACAGGCCGGCAGCAAAGATGAATCGGAGTGCCTCCGCGTCGGCGACTTTTTCGGCCCTTCCCAGCACACCGGCGGTGATCGCTTTCGCGCGCAATTTGGCAAGATCGATGCCGGCGCCGTCATCGCAGAAGAGCAGGACGATCTCGTTGCCTTCCTGGCGCAGGGCTATTCTAACTTCGCCGATCGCCGGCTTGCCGGCCGCCGTGCGCGCTGCAGGCGTTTCCAGGCCGTGCGCAATGGCGTTGCGCAGCAAGTGTTCGAGCGGCGCGGCCAGCTTTTCCAGCACGCTGCGGTCGAGTTCGATCTGACCGCCCTCGATATCAAGATTGGCTTTCTTATCGAGCTCGCGCGCGGACTGCCGGAGGATTCGATAAAGACGCTCGCTCAATGTCGAGAACGGCATGGTGCGCAGGCGCATCAGTTCCTGCTGCAAATCGCGGTTTACTCGCGACTGCTGCGCGATCGCAGCGTCGGCCTCGCCGGTATTCTTGAGCAGGCTCTGCTGGACGGCCATTACATCATGCAGGCTCTCCGCCATCATGCGCGTCAATTCCTGCAGCCGCGTGTAACGGTCGAACTCCAGGGGGTCGAATCCGCGGCTTTGCCCGCCGGGTATCGACGTGCGCGACTGCAGCTGGCTGTCGGCCTGCAGTTCAACCTCGCGCAACTGGTTGCGCAGCCGCAGCACGCTGTCGCCCAGCTCGCGCAGCGATTGCTTGATGGTGCGCAATTCACCCTCAACCCGCGAGCGCGCAATCGTTATTTCGCCGGACTCGTTGACCAGCCGGTCGAGCGCGGCGGCCTGCACCCGCATCATGGCGATCGGGCTGCCGGACTGGCCTTCTGCGGCGGGATCGATGCCGGCCTTCCCCGCGACCGGGGCGCGCGTGTCCACCGGCTCGGCAGGCGGGTGCCGCAGGCGCTCAACACCGGCGCTCAGGCGGTCCAGTTCCGCTTCAAATTCGTCGAACAGCGAGGGCGGTATCGCATCGGCTTTGAGCGCAAGCTCGACCCTGTTCTCAAGCAAATGTGTAAGCTCGCCCAGCCGCATCGCGCCGACCATGCGCGCGCTGCCTTTCAAAGTGTGCAGCGAGCGTTGCAACGCATGACAGAACTGGTAATGGGTGGGCGCTGCTTTCCATTCACGCAGGTCCCCGGTGATCACCGGCAGCAACGTCGCGGCTTCCTCGAGAAACACCGGCAACAGTTGCGTTTCTATATCGTCCTGGATGATGCGCTGCTCGCGCCGCCGCGCTGATGCAATCGCGTTGCCTATCACGCGCGCCTCCGACTGCATGCCGGAGCGCGCATAATCATCCATTTGCGCGGGAGCCGCCGCCAATTCGGAGCTTAGATCGTGCAGCCTTTCTAACTCGGCGGCGGCCGGTTGCGGCGGCTGCCGGCATGCGACGCACGCGATCATTTCGCTCAACTTGGCAAGCGTTGCTGCAACCGGCTGAATCTGCTCGTCGTCGGTTACGCGCGGCGCATAAGGCAGCCATTGCTCGAGCGCCGCCCCGAGCGTGGCGATATCGGCCAATCCCGTCGTGCGCGATATGCCCGCAATGGTATGCGTGGCACGCATGAACTCCTGCGATAAGGCCGAGGGACCGCGGTCGCGCCATGCGGCAAACTCGCGATCGAGGGTGGCGAGATGCTCGTTGGCTTCTTTCAGGTAGACGTCATACAGGCCTTGCGGGATGCGCAGCTCGCCGATGGTGATTTCCGCAGGCGGCGGCTCCGGTAAAGGCGTTGCCACGGGGGCGGCTGCGATCGCGGCGATGATTGTGCCCCCGCCAGGTTCTTCCTGCGGATTAGCCGCGAAGTCGGAGACGGGCGCTGCCGGCTGCATGGTGGTTTTGAGCTCGCGTGCACGCGCTACGATTTCCTGGCCGTGAACGTTCGCGCGCGCATACGCCTTGAGCTCGCTCATCCACGCAGAGAAAGACGTATGCGCGCGCGCGATCAGTTCGAGCAGGTCCGCGGTTGCCGGCGCATCCCGCTCGAGCCACTGGTTCAACAGCTGCTCGAGTTCCCACGCTACTTCCGCGAGTTCATCGAGCCCGACCATGCGGCCACTGCCCTTGAGTGTATGGAATGCGCGCCGGATCGTGACCAGTGCATTAAAGTCCTGCGGCTGCTCGCGGCATGCCGGCAACATTTCACTGATATTGCCCAGCACTTCATGCGCTTCATCGAGAAATACGCCAAGCAATTCCGTATGGATACGGCGGTTGAATACGGAGATCGGCTCGTCGACGACAAGCGGCGGCTTTACTTCAGGTTCGCGCGGGGTTTGGTCCAGCGCCGCGGCCGCGGCAAGCGCATCCAGAGCAGTCGCGCTTGGCATGGATGGTGGCGTTGGCGTGCCGGTAGCCAACGGTATGCCGGCGGGCGCGCGCATGTCTGGTGCTGTCGCCAGCACGACTTGCGCGGATCGCGCGTCGTCCGTCTCGACCGCGGCAAGAAATGCGTCGATCACGTGGTCGTCCGGGGGGCGTCCGCGCAGTACCGGCTCGAAATAAAGCTCAAGGCTGCTCAGGCCCTCGGCGACGCGGTCCATGTCGTGGGCGGCGTTTGCAGCGCCGGCGCTCACGCAATTGAGGATGAGGCGGCTGCAAACCGACAGGAGCGTATCGGCGCGTTCGAAGCGCAGCAGCACCAGCGCGCCGTGTATCTGCTTGATCAGCATTGGCGTGTGACCGAGGCTCGCGCGCTTGCCCGGCTCGCGCACAACGAGATCGAGGGCCTCCTCGATGCGCCGCAGGTTTACGCCGATTTCCCTCGCGACCTGCGCGCGCAGCTGGATGTCGCTGATCTGCTGCGTCAGATCGGAGCGCAGTCCGGGCGGCGGTTCGCCGCGCTTGGATTTGCCTTTTGCCGCGTCAAGCAGCCAGCCAGCCATGATCGATACCTGATGATCGAGATCGGTGAGCGGTGTCGTGAACGTATCGAATATATGTTCGATCATCAGTGCTACAGCGACCATCTCGACGATCATGAACTGCTGCCGCGGATACTTCTCGGGGAAGCGGGTGGTCACGAATACGACGACTTCGAGCAGCCGCACCAGATGCTGGTTGCCGAGATCGCTTGCTTTCTCGTGCAGTTTCTTGACGACATCGCGCAGCAGCGGCAAGCCCTTCGCGTCGCCGGACGTGTATTGGACCCACGCGCCCTTGGCGACTTCGAGGCGCGCGCGCATGTCGGCTATCGCTGGTTGCAGTCTTTCCAGGTCGTATTCCAGGAGACCCGGCAACGCGGGTTCCGGAATCTGGTTGTCGAGTCTGAAGAGCTGTTTGATTTCCCCGGTGCGCCGGGTAAATGCGTCGCAGGTTGCGAGGGCATAAAGTAATTCGCGGAACAACGTCTTGTCGCGCGATCCGGTTGCATTGCCCAGATCGCGCAGCAGCGTGTCCAGGCGGGTGCATAGGGGCTTCGCGCAGGCAACCCATGCCGCATCCTTGGTGAGTATAAGCGTGTCGATGAAGCCAACCGTAGTCCACCACAGACCGCGCGGCGGGGGCAGTTGCTCCACGATGCGATCAATCGCATCAATCGCGATTTGCATCTCGCGCAGCCCGCGTTCGTCAGCGGGATTGCGAAACCATGCGAGCATCCCGCGCTGAAAGCGCGCTCTCTGCGCCCTTAAATACGGCGCAATGTCGACCGGTTGCAGCGTGATGTCGGGATGCGTGGGGGTGCGGATCGAAATGTCGGGGAAAAACAAATCCTTTTCCGTAACCTGCGCCGCGCCGTGCAACTGCGCTATGTCGCGGTAAATCGGGAACAATCTGAGCGGAACATTCGGTTCGCCTTTGCCCAGATCGTCCAGAAACTGGCTAAGCGCGTAAACGCCGCGATCCATTGTGGAGACGGTCGACTTGGTTGCTTTGTGCCCGTTAAGCACTTCAAGGAATGCACGCTCTATGACGGCGCACACCTGCGCCGCGCCGTCGAGCCTCACCATGCGCAGAGCACCGTACACCTGATGCAACTGCAAAGGACAGTCACGCAGGATGGCGGGATCGACGCTGTTGGCGAGAAACGTGGCGGTGTTTTCGCGCACGAACTTCAGCGCGTGGTCGATCTCCGCCTTGACCCATGACAGCAGGTCGATTGTCATGTCAGATCGAATTGCCATTGCGGATCAAGCCAGCTTGAATCGAGCCACCGAAAGTTTGAGATCCTGGGCGAGCGCCGTGAGCTGCTGGGTCGACGCCGCGGTTTTATGGGTGCCTTCGGTGGTGAGGTTGGTGATACCCAGGATATCTTTCATGCGGGCTGCGATCTGCACGGCTGCCTCAGCCTGGGATGTTGTTGCGCTCGAGATGGATGCAATGAGCGTCGCCAGCTGCTTGGACACCGCCCCGATTTCCTGCAGCGCATTGCCGGCGGAGTCGGCGATTTTCGTTCCCTCGACCACGCCCTGGGTGCTGCGCTCCATGGCGACGATTGTATCCTGTGTGTCCGCCTGGATGCTTTTGACGATCGCGCCGATATGCTTGGTTGCTTCCGCGGAGCGTTCCGCCAGACGCTGCACTTCCTCGGCAACGACGGTGAAGCCGCGTCCGGCTTCGCCCGCCGATGCGGCCTGGATTGCCGCGTTCAGCGCGAGAACGTTGGTTTGCTCGGTGATGTCCGAGATCAGCTGCACAATCTCCCCGATCTCCTGCGAGCTTTCACCGAGCCGCTTGATCCGCTTCGCGGTCTCCTGAATTTGCTCGCGAATGTCGTTCATCCCGTGGATCGCATTTTGCACCGCGATGGCGCCCTTGCCGGCGGCAGCCAGCGAGTTCTCGGCGACGCGCGCTGACTCGGCGGCGTTTGCGGAAACTTCGTTGATCGACTGGGTGATGCGCGTCACGGCCAGGTTCGTGTCCTGAATTTGGCCGGACTGTTTCTTTGCAGCCTGCAGCAGTTGGCCGGTTATTTTCTGCGCCTCTCCGGTCGCCGCGGTGACTTGATTGGCGGCCGTCGTAATACCGGATACCAGGCGCCGCAGTTCATCGATGGTCGCGTTGACCGAATCGGCGATTGCACCGGTGATATCCTCGGTCACTGCGGCGCGCACCGTGAGATTGCCCTCGGCAAGCTTGCTGATCTCGTCTAATAGACGCAGGATCGCATCCTGGGTTGCGAGATTCTGATGTTCGCTTTCGGCAACGCGCCGGCGGCTGTCGGAAACGTAAACCCAGATGACGAGGACGAGAGCGATTAAGGCCAGTGTCGAGAACAGGACAAGCCATATATAGTGGGTGCGCTTACGTTGCTCGTCCTGGTAAGCGATGACCAGGGTTTCCGCCGCAACCAGCAGCGAGTCGCTCGCCAGGAATACATCGCGCGCCGCCTGTTTCGCCTTCACCTGCGCTTGCGAGTTGCCGAGAATGTCGGTGATGCTGCGCAGATACTCTTTGAAGGCCGTATCGAGCTCGGCAAGCTTGTCTTTCGCTTCGGGACTCGTGACGGGTGCAATACGCGGGTTATCTTTGCCGTTGATCAGGCCCTGCAGGTTGTTGCGGAAGGTGTTGGTGTCTTTGCTGAGCAAAAAAGCCACTTCGGGATCGATCGTGTCGCTGCCGAGCATGATGTTGGCGTTCTTGGCGATGCGCTGCGTGAGCACCATGAGTTCGCCGGCAACGACGGTGTGCCGCGTAGCCGGCGCCGACGATGCGGTAAGTGCCGCGACTTCCTCGGCTAAATCGGAGAGCGTCGAGTTGCGCCCGTTGATGTTGCGCACTGCTGCGCTCAGACCGAGGAGAGTCTTTTCTTCGTTCACGACTACGGTCGCATTTTTCTCGGATTTCGCCCATTCCTGCGCAAGCTGATCGAGAGTGCCGCGCACGAATGGGGAGGTAGGTGGCACGTTGGTGTCGCCGACGGGGCCGCCTTCCGTCAACAGCTTGACGATTTCGGAAAATTCGTCACGGCTTTCACGCAGTTGCTTAAGGGCGGCAGGGTTGCCGAACGTCGCCTGTAGTGCAGCCTTGGCGAGCCGCTGCGACAGGGTTCTGAGCTTGCCCGCGCTGGCGATGTAAATCGTCGCATAGGTGGATTGTTGCGTCTCGAGACGCACAAGGACCGCGTCGATGGCAAGGCAGCCGACAAGCAAACCGATCAGTATTGCGAGTTGTGCGCCGACGGACAGTTTGCTCGGCAGCGGAAGGGCGCCGGGGCGCAATGCCCGTTCCGCTACGGCACCGGTGTCAATCGCCGTCTTGCGGCGCCACAGCCCGGGCAGCTGCAGCGCGGGAAATCGAAATGCCATACCGCCTCCTCAGTCGTAATACGTTGCAGTGATGCTCAGCGCGTCGTGTTCAATACGTCATCGATGTCGTATCCAGCGTCGGGCGGCAGGCCTTATTGCGAATGGGCGCCGATATCGAGGAAATCTGCGTGCTGTATGAGTTGCCCGACCGCGAGCTCCGCCCACATGGTTTTTTCGCGGTCGGCGTATTGCGCTTCTATCCATGGCGCCGCATCCGCGGCGTCGGTCGTGCGCACGAACAGTTGCGGATTGCGCAATCCAACAACTGCGTCGATCAGGAGCGCGCAGCCAACCCGGTATTTTTCGCTGATCAGCAGCAAACGCGACCTTTCGCTGCGCACCGCCGGCGCACCACCCAGGAACGCCGAAAAATCAATTACGCTGTAGAGATTGCCGCGCACGTTGGCCACACCCGCATACCAGGCGCGGGTAAGCGGCACGCGCGCAATCGTGGGGACCGGAATGACCTCTCCCATATCGACGAGATCGACCAGCCAGCGGCGATTGCCCGCCTCTATGCCGAGTTTGGATGCCGGCCGCAGAGTGTGCAGGTCTGCAAGCTGCGCCGACAGGCCGCGTTGGTAGTCGCGTAATGAAGACTGTTCAGACACGAACTCTTACCCGAGCGATGCGATCATTGCGAGCAGTTCCTTCTGTTTGACGGGCTTGACGAGATAGTTTTTTGCGCCCTGCCGCATACCCCACACCTTATCGGTCTGCTGGCTCTTCGACGAACAAATGATGATAGGCAGGTCCTTTGTCGCGTCGTCCCGTGAGAGCGTGCGCGTCGCCTGAAAGCCGTTCTGCCCGGGCAGCACGACATCCATCAGCACCAGATCCGGCTTCAACTCTTTGACCCTGGCCAGCGCTTCTTCCGCGCTACCCACGGCGACCACGCCAAATCCGTTTTTGGTGAGGATATCGCTCAGTTGTTTGCTATCGGTCGGTGAATCCTCGACGATCAAAATATTTTTAATCGGCATGGCCGCTTCCTTCCAGCGATTGATTTAGGACGGGACGCTTGTTGCATGACGGTGTACCGCCTCAACCAGCGCTTCTTTGGTGAACGGCTTCGTAAGGTATTGATCTGAGCCCGCGAGTTTTCCCCGCGCGCGGTCGAATATGCCGTCCTTGCTCGACAGCATGATGACGGGCGTGGATTTGAACATGGGGTTTTGCTTGATCAGCGCGCAGGTCTGGTAACCATCGAGCCGCGGCATCATGATGTCGACAAAGATGACTTGCGGATGATGGTCGCTGATTTTTGCGAGCGCATCAAAGCCGTCTTCGGCGAGTACGACGTTGAACCCGGCCTGGCGTAAGAATGCCTCGGCGCTGCGCCGTATCGTATTGCTGTCGTCGATAACGAGTACCTTGATACCTGTAGTCATAGGGTTCCCGAGCGTTTCATATCCGCGCCGGCGTCTTGCGCCGTCTATTGAGGGATTCATCGCATGACGCCTGCACGTCGCACTTCATCCTCCCAATGCACAAATGGCCGCGACCGGGCGCCGCAGGTAGGCAACGAAAAACGAACCGGCAAGCGGTGCCGGGGCGGCACGCAGCAAGCCGTCTTTTTCCTCCCCGCGTGAAATCCCGGTTTCCCGCTACCGTTCCGAAAGTCTAGACCCAAATGCCGCTAAAAGGCAAATTTATCATTTTGATAGATTTTTTTGTTCACGTGATACATGAATAGGCGAACCAAGCCATCGGACCGAGTTATATTATACTTGACAAAAGTAAAGTGCACTTTTTAAGCACTTGATTTATAGACGACAAATTAGACTGTATAAATGGGGCTCCGCAGATCACGCCAGAGATGGCGGGGCAGGGGCTGATGCTATGTTTGAATTTGACCCTAATTACGACACCTACGCGAATGGTGCATTGCAGTAGGGGCCGCAATGCGCGCGGCAAAAAATCAGACTGCGCCGCGTCCCAGCCCTATCAATGTAGCGTCTAACACAATAAGCACGCCGTGCTTTGCGGTTTTAGGGGGGGCAGAATTACCCCGCTGGTTTGCGGGGTGTACAATGAATTGTCTGTCGCTTACGTGCATTTCGTGCTTCAAACGACAACGGAACGGGGGGGTGGTTGTGACCAAAACTCGCGTAATGATCTGGTCCAGGCTTATTGCATTTGCCTTGGCTCTGACCGGTATGCCGGCGGATGCCGAGAACGGCGTCACCAGGGACAGTATCCTCATAGGCCAGGCGGCGGGATTCACGGGTTCGGTGGCTGGCGCGGTAAAAGAGCAAAACGCCGGCGCCCTTGCTTATTTGGACACCGTGAACGCAAGCGGCGGGGTGTATGGACGCAAAATCGTGCTTGAGTCTCTTGACGACGGTTTCGACTTCAGGAAGACGCCTGAGATGACGCGGCAACTGATCGAGGACAAAAAGGTGTTCGCGCTTTTTTTGTTCCGCGGCACGCCGACCACCGAAGCCGCCTATCCGGTCGCCGCCAAGGCCAGGGTTCCGCTCATCGCGCCGTCGACCGGGGCGCAGTCGATGTATTCACCGCCGCTAAAATATCTGTTTCCGGTGCGCGCCAGTTACCATTCGGAGACTTTTGCTATCGTCAACCATCTGGTGTCCCTCGGGATCAGGAAAATCGCCGTCATGCACGATGACGGGACGTTCGGCCTGGATGTGCTGGCGGGCGTGCAGAAAGCGATGAAGGAAAGAAACATGACTCTTTCGAGCGTCGCGAGCTACCCGCGCGGCACCGTGAAGATCGAAGCAGCGGTCAAGCAAATCGCCGCCGACGATCCGCAGGCCGTAATCATGGCGGCTTCGGTGGATTCGGGACCTGCTTTTATCGCGCAAATGAAAGAGCAGAACAAGAGGCCGATGTTCTTTACGCTGTCCAACCTGAGTGCGAATGCCTTCATCAAGGCGCTCGGTCCCAATGTAAATGGAGTAGTCATCAGCCAGGTTTCGCCCTATCCATTCGCAGTCACTACGCCGATTGCCAACGAGTTTCTCAAGGCGATCAAAGGCCGGCCGAATATGCTGCCGTCCTACGCATCCATCGAGGGCTTCATCGCTGCCAAGGTGCTTGTAGAGGGGCTCAGGCGAGCGGGTCCGCAGCCGACGCGCGAAAAGCTGATCAAGGGGCTTGAGTCCATGGCGCGCGTGGATCTCGGCGGCATCTCCGTCACTTACGGGCCCGGCGACAGAAGCGGCACCACATTTGTCGATCTCACGGTCCTCGGCAAAGACGGCCAATTTTTTCATTGAACGCCAGACCGCAGATTCGCTGGACGCCACGGCCGTTGCGCTGCTGATGGTTGCCGCGGATTAGTTCGCGGTAAACGCGGTGATTATAGTTGGCGCTGGCCATGAGCGCCTGATCGCGGCGATAATACGCCGCATGACTCCCGTGTTTCGTTTCGCTCACGCCGCCGGCGCCGATTGGCAGGCGGCCGCCGGCGTCTGTCTCGCGCAACTCGCGGGGCCGCCCGCGAGCCTGGGTTTCCTGTATGTGACCGATCTGCTGGCGGACCACGTCGGCGACATCCTGGAGTTTTTCCGGCAACGCACCGGCGTGCAGCATTGGGTCGGCACGGTTGGCATCGGCATTTGCGTGAGTGGGCGAGAATATCTCGACGAACCGGCGCTGGCGGTCATGATCGGCGAATTCGCGTCCGGGTCGTTCCAGGTATTTTCCGGCGTGCGCTCCGCTGACGATCTGGTATTGAAACGCTTCAAATGCGGCGACCGGCCCGCGAATTTTGCGATCGTGCATGCGGACCCGCGCAACAGCGATGTGCCGGAACTGATAGCCGGCCTCGCCGGCAAACTCGACAGCGGCTTCGTTGTCGGCGGGCTCACCAGTTCGCGCCACCAGAACGCGCAGATCGCGGACAAACTTACCGAGGGCGGCATTTCGGGCGTGATGTTTGCGGACGACGTGACGGTCGCCACGCGACTTACGCAGGGTTGCTCGCCGATCGGGCCCAAGCGGGTGATTACGCAGGCGCAGCGCAACATTATCGTCAGGATCGACGATCGTCCGGCGCTCGACGTGCTGAAGGAAGACGTCGGCGAAAGGCTCGCGCGCGACCTGAACCGTATTGGTGGCGTCATATTCGCCGGCCTGCCGATAGCCGGCACCGACACCGACGATTACCTTGTGCGCAACCTCGTCGGCATCGATCCGGCGCGCGGCATCGTCGCCATCGGCGACCTGGTCGAGAACGGCAGGCGCATCATGTTTTGCCGCCGCGATACCGCCGCCGCGACCGAAGACATGGCGCGCATGCTGAAGAGCATGCAGCAGGGACTCTATGCGCGGCCTCGCGGTGGTGTGTATTATTCGTGCCTCGGGCGCGGCGCCAACCTGTTCGGCCCCGATTCCGAAGAACTCAAGATGATAGAAGCGGCGTTCGGCGAATTTCCGCTGGTCGGGTTTTTCTGCAACGGCGAGATTTCGCATAATCGCTTGTATGGCTACACCGGCGTGCTGACGCTGTTCGCATGAACGCGCTTGAAAAGCCGCCGCCGGACGCCGAGCAGTACGCAACCCACATCGCATCACGCTCGTCGTCAACTTCGCCAACGGCAATTCTGGGTGAGAGTTTGAGCTAACGCCTTTCTACGGCGAGCGCAAACCGGACCAACTCGGAAACATTACGCGCTTCGAGCTTTGCCATCAGGCGGGCTTTGTGAACCTCGACCGTGCGCGCGCTGATATCGAGAGACGCTGCGATTTCCTTGGCGTGAAGTCCTTTCCCGACCAGTTCCAGCACTTCACGCTCGCGATGAGTCAGCTTCGCCAGTTTTAATGCCTGATCGTTACTCGCTTCCGCATGCTGGATTCGACGGTATTCCTTGTTTAACCCTTTTTCAATCGCCGCCCGCAAATCCGCTTCGTCAAAGGGCTTCTCGAGAAAATCCACCGCTTCCGATTGGAATGCGGCACGGGCCGATTTCACATCCCCGTGCCCGGTGATGATCACAAACGGCAATTTCTTACCCC
>JANNPG010000278.1:0-2996 GCA_031399805.1 Betaproteobacteria bacterium
GGCTGGATGGCAATGTCGCGCGACCGCGGCACCTCAAGCCAGAAAATCGACCAGGGTTACGGCCTCGTGTGCGATGCCGCCGGCGTGCCGCTGGAGGATTTGCTGGTGGTCTCGACCAATCAGGAGCACGGCATCATCGGCCGGCGCGGCGGCGGCGCGATCGATGCCGCGAAATTTCCGGTTGGCACGCTCTTGCGCATCCTGCCCAACCACGCGTGCGCCACGGCGGCACAGCACGACCGCTATCACGTCGTCGAGGGCGGCACAGACGTGACGGCCGTATGGCCGCGATTCAGCGGCTGGTAAGACTTCTGCTCGAAAGTTGAAAGATGACGAAGCCTCCTCTCAAACTGCCGGCAATCGATCCGGCATCCGTCGAGCCGAAAGCCGGCTCCAACTATCCCGAACAATTCAAGCCGCGCGTCGCGGGCCGCAGCAAGCGGCGGCTGGGCGACGCGCTCGGACTGAAAAACTTTGGCGTCAACCTGACGACGATCAAACCCGGCAGCGCGTCGGCGCTGCGCCACTGGCACGCGAAGCAGGACGAATTCATCTACATCGTGAGCGGCGAACTCCTGCTGGTGACCGATGCCGGCGAGCAGTTGCTGACGGCGGGAATGTGCGCGGGTTTTCCGGCGGGCAAAGCCGACGGCCATCATCTCGTCAATCGTTCCGCGCGCGACGCGGTGTATCTGGAGGTCGGCGACCGCACGCTGGGCGACGCCGCCGACTACCCCGACGACGATCTCGTGGCGCGCGCCGTGGAGGGCGGCTGGGAATTTACGCGCAAGGATGGCACGCCTTGTTAAGCGAATAAGGGGAGCTCTGATTAAGTATGCCTTCGTCATTCCCGCGCAGGCGGGAATCCAGAGGATTCAAGACCTTGCTGGATCCCCGCCTGCGCGAGGATGACTTAATCAGAGTTTCCTAAGCGACCACCTCACCAAATCCCGAATCCTCAATCCTCATTCCAGGATTTTGGGCGTAAAATCTTCACGCGCAATTGGCACAAAATGCATCGTGGGCTGCGCGTCGATTTACGAGTGGTGCGAGTGCAAGAACCGATCTCAAAGACAGGAATATGAGTGTCGTATATCGAGTGCATGCGATCAGCCGCATGTTTGAGCGCGGGATCGCCGCGGCGGACGTGCAGAAGGCTCTGTCTGAAGGTGAGGAAATCGCTACCTATCCTGACGATCTGCCTTATCCCAGCCGGCTGCTACTCGGCTGGCACGGCGATCGGCCGCTGCACGTGGTGGTCGCGTATAATGCTCGGGACGACGAGCAAATAGTCATCACTGTTTATGAGCCCGATCCTGCACAGTGGGAGGACGGGTTCAGAAGGAGAAAGCAATGAAATGCGTGGTGTGCAAGCAAGCGGAGACCCGCCCCGGCGTGACCACTGTGACGTTCGAGCGTGGCGGCTCGACGTTCGTGGTAAGAGAAGTTCCCGCGCAGGTCTGCCCGAACTGCGGCGAGGATTATGTGGACGCCAAGGTGACCGCGGAATTGTTGCGGTCGACCGAAGAGCTATCGCGCACCGGTGCCCAGGTTGACATCAGGCGCTACGCCGCGGCGGCCTGATCATCCTTCGTTTTTCCTGCGTGATTGGGTACTTGAGTTACTGAATCCCACCTCTACGTGCCAACATGATTGAAGAGCATGCGTCCGTCGTATTGACCGAACCGCTGCCCGCCGCTGGCCTCGAAGCCGGCGACGTGGGCGTGGTCGTCCATGTGCATCGCGACGGACAGGCTTTCGAAGTCGAATTCATGACCCTGGACGGCAACACGCTGTCGGTCGAAACGCTGGCCGCGACGCAGATTCGCGCCGCCCGCAACCGCGATATCCCGCACGTCCGCGAGCGCGTGGTCGCTGCCTAGAGTTACGCCGACCACCGTCTGGCGAGCGCAAGCTTATGAACAAAATGCGCCCGATTCCTCCAGGTGAAATTCTTTATGAGGAATTCATGCAACCGCTCGGCGTGAGCATCAACGCGCCCGCGCGCGAGATCGCTGTACCGCCCACCCGGATCAGCGAAATCGTCAGCGGTAAACGCTCGATCACTGCGGACACCGCGTTGCGACTCGGTAAGTACTTCGGCGATTCCGCGGAGTTGTGGCTGAACCTCCAGGTCGACTACGACCTGCGCGTGGCGAAACGCACTACCTGGCGGAAGGCTGAGCCGCGAGTCCGTGCGCGAGTGGCGTGAGTGTTTTCGCGAGGACGGCGACATCGCCGCCACAGCGACCGATTGTCGCTGGCAATTTGCGCGCAAGTACGGCGTGCGTTATCGCTGCAAAAATTCACCCCACGTGGTGGCCCTGTGCTGCTCGACAAGGCCGGCGGCTGTGGAACTCGCTCTCGTCATGATGCAAGTGCGCGAGAGCTCAGGCAGTCCTCGCCGACGCCCGTAGTCATGTTCGAATATGAAAGCGTGTACAACGCAACGAAACGCGAAGTATCAATAAAAGTGTCGAACCAGGCCTAAGCAGCTGTTCCCGCAAACGGGCCTGTGGCTAACGTGTCACAGTTGCCCCCCACCCTTGCCTGTGACTGCTCGGCGGCTCACAAGGGGACCGCCGCTTCCGCCTTCAGGCTCACCAGCAGCACGCCGGCCAGCACCAGCGCGGCGCCGACGATCTGCACGAAAGTGACTGCTTCGTGCAGGATCAGCCAGCCCAGGAATATCGTCAGCACCGGGCCGATCGCCGAGATCATCGCCGTCTGATTTGCGCCGATGCGCTTGATGCCTTCCGCCATCAGCCAGATCGGCATCGCGGTGGAAATCAGTGCCATGGCGAAAGACAGCCAATAGACCTTGGCGGGTTGCGCGAGCGCGTCGACGCCACGCAGCACGAAGAATTGCCCGATCGCGAAGCCGCACGCCGCGGTCGATGCGTAGCCCGTGAAGCGCGCGGCGCCCACGCGCGGGATCACGCGGCCGCTGCCTATCATGTAGAGTGCATACGAGAGCGCGCTCAGGAACACCAGTC
>JANNPG010000296.1:0-4108 GCA_031399805.1 Betaproteobacteria bacterium
CGACCGGCCGCGTCGCGAGATGCGCGAAGATCGCAGCCGCATGCACGCGGCGCGCAAAATTCCGGCGCCAGCTTGCCGCGTAGCCGGCGGCGAGCGCCGCCGTTGCGCGCCCCGCCAGGATTTCCTCTTTATGCGCGATGAGGCGTTCGCACAACAACCAGGACGACTGTATGGCCATGCTGATGCCTTCGGCCACGATGGGGTGAGCTTCGCCTGCCGCGTTGCCGACCGCGAAAATTCCATCGCGGCGGATTGCGCGTATGCCCGGCCGTATCGGTCCCGCGGACAACCACGTCGCGTCGCGCGTCGCGTTGTCCAGCGCCGCGTCGACTCCGCGGCACGCGGAGCGTATATGCGCGATGACAGCCTCGGCGGCCGTGGTGTCTGGCCACCGGCGCCGGCAGCGCGCCAGAGTGTCGCGCCGGATGCAGCACGAAAGGCTCACGCGTCCGTTATCGCTGTGCACCATGCCGCCGTAGCCGCCCGGAAATACCACGAGCGGCATCAATCCCGCGGGCAGGCTGCAATTGAAAAAGTGCGCCTTGAACGCAAACAGGTCGGAGCCGCGCGGCGGACCGCTTGGGATTTGCGTCGGCAGCATGCCGGGCGCCCACGAGCCGTGCGCCGCGATAACGATGCGCGCTTGCAGCTTGATGGTCTCCCGCGTGTCTTTCGCCACCGCGGTGCCGGTGAAACCGCCCGCGTGGTTCTTCCCCAGTTCAGTCAGCGCCCACGGCTGCCACAACTCGGCGCCGGCAGTCGCAGCCGCGCTCAATACGAGCGCATCGAAATGCTCGCGTCCCAGCGCTCTGCCGTACGCCTGCGCGCCGTCGCGCGGACGCGGCATGTCGGCGGCAAGCATCGTTTTACCCGCGTATAAACCGATTTGCCGCACCGGCGGCCCGGCCTGCGCGAGATAAGCGCTGTCAAGGCCGAGTTCACGCAGCAGCGGCAGGCTCGTTGCCGAGATAAACTCCCCGCAAACTTTGCGCCGCGGAAACGGCGCTTTCTCCACGACCGCGACCGACCAGTCCGCGCGCGCGAGCATGAGCGCCGCGGTCGCACCGGCGGGCCCCGCCCCGACGACCATGGCGTCATAAGATTTCACGTTCGCGGTTCCACGCTGGCGCCATTAATGCCCTCAACCCGCGCAGCCACAAAGCAATGGCTGAACAATCCGCGCGCATGCTCGCGCAGAGTCCATGCGCTACCGGCCGGCCACAACCCGCAGAGTTCCTGATTTTTGAATCCCGCACGCACGCTCACCACGGCATCGTGGCGGCTGACGTCGTTGCAGCCGACAACCCCGAGCAAATGGCTGCCGAGCAGCGCGCGGCCCGAACGCTGCGGTTCGCACGCGATCAACACCCGCGTGCGCCGTGCGACGAGGGGCAACAATTCGGCGAGTCTTGCCGCGTCGAAATGATGCAGAAAGAGGTTGGCGACGATCACATCGAAAACCGGCGCGCCGGGTTGCGCAAGCCATGCGAATACATCCGCCGCCACGGCTTGCGCCTGCCATCCCATGGCCGCGAACTTCCCGTGCGTCGCCGGACCGACCAGACTCTGCTGATCCACCAGAACGACGTCAATCGCGCGCCACTGCGGTGAGATGGTTGCCGCAACCCGCAGCATGAAATGGCCGTCGCCCGCGCCGATTTCGGCGATTCTGCGCGGCGGCTTTCCGGGGAAGGCGCGACTCAGTTCGCGCGCAACGAGTGTGCTGTTCGTCATCAACGCATTGATGCGCCGCAAATCGCGGCGCGACCGCATGGCGCGCGGATCGGCCGGCGGAAGTTCGTCCAGCCACTCGGGCTCGATCGTACGGGGAATGTTCATGGGTTCGTGCGTGCCGGCGCGTGCCGGGCAATACCGCTACGCCACCTTGAGCAACGCGCCGTGGCAACTGAATCCGGCGCCGAACGACGACATCCACCACCACCCGCCGGGAGCGTTGCCCGCGAGCGCCGCCTGCAATGTGAAATAGACGGACGGACTGCTCACGTTGCCGAATTCGCTCAGCACCTTGCTGCTCCAGCCAACGTCGGCCGCGGAAAGCCCGAGGCTCGCCTGCAGCGCTTCTATTACTTTGCGGCCGCCCGCATGCCAGATCCAGGCGTCGATAGCGGCGCGCGACATGCCCTGCCTGCTCAATACGTCGTCGAGCACGACGGCGGCGTGCCCGGCGGCGAGCCGCGGCACCTGCGGCGAGAGAATGTTGCGCAACATGCCGTCTTTGTGTTCGAAGCGCAACGCGTCACGCTCGGCCGGATCGTGCAACGACCCCGCCGCCCTCCATTCGATGCTGCGACCGGCCGGATCCGGCTCGGCGGAGAGCACCGCCGCTCCGGCGCCATCGCCAAACAGGCATGCGCTGATCAGCACACCAGGATCGTTATCGAGATAAAACGCCGCGCTGCAAACCTCAACGCAAATCGACAGCACTTTCCTGCAATCGTCCGCAAATAATAACGCCGCGGCCGCGCGCAGATTGGGAATAGCCGCGCCGCAGCCCTGACCGACGAGATCGAGCGCGAGCACGTCCGGCTTGAGGCCCAGGCTTTCTCCGACGTAACTGGTCAACCCCGGGCACAGATAGCCGGTGCAGGTGCTGATGACGACAGCGTCTATGTCGTGAGGTTGCAGCCCGGCCTGCTGTAAAGCGCCGGTCGCGGCCGCGTGCGCAAGTACTGGCGCATGCAATGCGAAACGGCGATGCAGCGTATGCGGATCAATGGCGAATACCTCGGGAAGTGTATCGAGCGCGAGCGAGCGCGTGCATATCCCGTTGTCGTGCAGCAGAACTCTCTGCAAAGTCGTGCGCGCGCGCCGGTCGAGCAGTTGAAACTGCGGCGCAGCCTGGAACGCCTCCCAGCACTCAACTTGCGTGTAGCGCTGCGGCGGAGTTGCCGTGCCCAGTCCCGTGATAAACATGGCTTGCCCCTGATTTAGAATGACTAAGCGGCGTGCCTTGCTTCGCGTTCTGAGCCGAAATCGTGACAGCGCATCGCGCGTTTCATTATGTTAGGCACTCTTAGTCGTCGAAACAATCTTTTCGACACCGGGATTTTACGGAATTACTCACGGAAAAAGCCCCCGGGAAAATTGGATTTTGCCGAGGGCCTGGTCCCGCCGATTTTCTTCAGGGAGGAAAAGAATTGGCAGGTACCGTCGCTGATTATCCGCTTCAGGCCGGAACTATCTGTACGTTTGCACACATAATGATTAACCGCCGATGAACGCAGATTCCAAAAAGCGCAGTTAAAGCGCCAAACAGCCGCCTTATGTGTGCTGGCGTACAGACGCTCGCCGGAAGGGGCGGTATTGACTAAAAGTGTTTTGCTTCCCTCATCTTGCAACCCCGGCTGCGGGATCCGCTTCCACGTCATTGTACGCTTTGCACTGAGGCCGGCCATGCCCGATAAAGAAAACGCTTCCGTCATTCCCGGCGATGCCGGCAAGGCGGATCACATCACCGAACTGCGGCGCCAGGAAGCGTTGCTTAAAACGGGGGCCTTGCAGAACGCCATTCTGACCAGTGCCAATTTCTCGATTATCGCCACCGACGAAAAAGGCATCATTCAATTATTCAATGTCGGCGCCGAGCGCATGCTGGGCTATCTGGCCGCCGAAGTCGTGAACAAGATCAACCCCAGCGACATCCACGATCCGCAGGAAGTGATGGCGCGTGCGGAGGCGTTGAGCCGCGAACTCGCAACCCCCATTACGCCGGGCTTCGAGGCATTGGCCTTCAAGGCTTCGCGCGGGATCGAAGACATTTATGAATTGACCTATATCTGCAAGGATGGCAGCCGCTTTCCGGCGATCGTGTCGATCACGGCGCTGCGCGACGATTACGGCGAAATCATCGGCTACCTGCTGATCGGCACCGACAATTCCGTGCGCCATCAGGTCGAACTGGATCTGCACGAAGCCATGGCCGTTGCCGAAAAAGCCAACCTCGCGAAGTCGGAATTCCTGTCCAGCATGAGCCATGAGCTGCGCACGCCGCTCAATACGATCCTCGGTTTTGCGCAACTGCTGGAATCCGGGTCGCCGCCGCCAACCTCGAAACAGCAGCGTAGTCTCGATCGGATCCTCAAGGGCG
>JANNPG010000301.1:0-1830 GCA_031399805.1 Betaproteobacteria bacterium
ATGACATCCACCGGCCGCACCTCGACGCCGTGACGGCGTGCGTCCTGCGTGAGTTGCGACGGCCCGTAAAAGCCCATCGGCTGGCTGTTGAGCAGCGCGGCGACAAACGCCGCCGGCTCGTGACACTTCAGCCACGCCGACACGTAGGCGAGCAGCGCGAAGCTCGCCGCGTGCGATTCGGGAAAACCGTATTCGCCGAACCCGAGTATCTGGCGGTAGATTTGTTCCGCGAATGCGCGCTGATAGCCGTGCGCGAGCATGCCCGAAACCAGACGCTCCTCCAGATGCTCGAGTCCGCCTTTGCGCTTCCATGCCGCCATGGAACGCCGCAATAGATCGGCTTCGCCCGGCGTGAAGCCGGCCGCCACCACCGCGAGCTGCATGACCTGTTCCTGGAAAATCGGCACGCCGAGCGTGCGCGCGAGCACGCCCTTCACCGCTTCGCTCGGATAACTCACCGCTTCGAGCCCCTGCTTGCGGCGCAGGTACGGATGCACCATGCCGCCCTGGATCGGGCCGGGGCGCACGATCGCGACCTCGATCACGAGATCGTAAAACTTGTCCGGCCTGAGGCGCGGCAGCATGCTCATCTGCGCGCGCGATTCGATCTGGAATACACCGACCGTGTCGGCACGCTGGATCATGGCGTAAACCGCGGCGTCTTCGGGTGGCACATCGGCCAGCGCGAACGGCGCGCCGCGCCACGCGCTGATCATATCGAGCGCGCGGCGGATGGCGGACAGCATGCCAAGCGCCAGCACGTCGACCTTGAGCAGTCCCAGCGCGTCGAGGTCGTCCTTGTCCCACTGGATCACGCTGCGCTCCGGCATCGCGGCATTTTCGATCGGCACAAGCCGCGACAGCAGTCCGCGCGCGATCACGAAGCCGCCGACATGCTGCGACAGATGGCGCGGGAAACCGATGAGCGTGTTGACGAGCGAAATCAGGCGCGCAATCTGCGGGCTCGCGGGATCGAAGCCGGCTTCCGCGAGCCGCTGCGGCAGCATTTGCCCGCCGTCCCACCACGCGAGCGATTTCGCGAGGCGGTCGAGTTGGGCCGCATCGAGACCGAGCGCCTTGCCCACGTCGCGCAGCGCGCTCTTCGCGCGGTAGGTGATGACGGTGGCGGCGAGTGCTGCGCGATCGCGGCCGTATTTGCCGTAGATGTACTGGATCACTTCCTCGCGGCGCTGGTGCTCGAAATCGACATCGATATCCGGGGGCTCGTCGCGCTCCCTGGAAACGAACCGCTCGAACAACACGCTCATGCGCGCGGGATCGACCTCGGTGATGCCCAGGGCATAACACACGGCCGAGTTGGCGGCGGAGCCGCGTCCCTGACACAAAATATTCCGGCTGCGCGCGAAGCGGACGATGTCGTGGACGGTGAGAAAGTAGGGCTCGTAATTGAGTTCCGCGATCAACGCGAGCTCGTGCTCGATCAGCTTATGCACGTGGTCAGGAGTCCCGCGGGGAAACCGCGCCTGCAGGCCTTCTTCGGTCAGTCCGCGCAGATACGAAGCGGGCGTGTGCCCGGACGGCACCAGTTCCTGCGGATATTCATAGCGCAAACTGTCGAGCGAAAAGTCGCAGCGTTCGGCGATGCGTACGGTCTCATGCAGCAAGTCGGGCGGATAAATCTGCGCCAGCCGCATGCGCAGGCGCAGATGGCGCTCGGCGTTGGGATACAGCGCGTGTTTTGCGGCGGCGACGGTGGTGTTAAGGCGCGCGGCGGTCAGCATGTCCTGCACGGGACGCCGCGAGCGCACATGCATGTGCACGTCGCCCGCCGCGACCAGCGGCAGTCCGCATGCGAGACTCAATTCGCGC
>JANNPG010000338.1:0-2020 GCA_031399805.1 Betaproteobacteria bacterium
CACCGACAACCCACTGAGAGCGACCAAGCCGCTCGGCGCCGAGCTTGAAGGGCTTCGGGCCGGCTACGTCGGCATCGCCTATCGAGTGCTCGTTCGGATCGACGAGGAGGCCCGACTCGTGCAGGTCATGCGCATCGCCCACCGAGCGGACGTCTACCGATCCGAGTGACCAGCGGGGTCGTCGAGGCGGTGGCCCGGTCAAGGACCGGTGCGGGCGGGCATTGCGATCGGCGACAGCAGTGCGGGTCTCTACTGCACGATAGGCATCCTGATGGCGTTGCTCGAGCGCGAACAGTCGGGGGAGGGGCAATGGGTGCAGACTTCGCTGCTGCAGGCACTGGTAGCGATGCTCGATTTTCAGGCCGCGCGCTGGCTGGTGTCGCAAGAGATTCCGGCGCAGGCGGGAAACAATCATCCGACCGCCATTCCGACCGGTGTTTTCAAGACCGCCGACAGCCATATCAATATCGCGGCGTCGGGCAACCTCTTCGAACGGTTGTGCAAAGTGATCGGCGCGCCCGAGTTGCTCAAGCACCCCGAATTCATCGATTTCAAGCTGCGCTCGAAGAACCGCGATGCGCTGAATGCCGCGATCAGCGAAAAACTGATCAAGCGCACGTCAGCCGAGTGGATCGCAGCGTTTAATAAGGCGGGTGTGCCGTGCGGCCCCATTTACAAGATAAACGAAATGTTTGCCGACCCGCAGATCCAGCATATCGGAATGGCGAAACCCGTCAAGCATTATGCGCTGGGCGAGATCAACCTTGTCGCGCAGGGCGTCAAACTGACGCGCACACCGTCGGAATTCCGCACCGCGGCCCCCGACCGCGGCGCCCAGAGCGACGAGATATTGGACGAATTCGGCTATAGCGCGAAAGACATCACCGACTTGAAGCAGCGCGGCGTCGTTTGACCTCGCGTGCAACACGACCTTGCGGCAAACGCCAATCCGCGCGCGGCTGGGTAATTCGCCGGCAACACGCCGATTGATCGCGTCCAACGGAGAACCGGCGTGATTCGCATCGAGCAGCAGGGAAGTGTGCGAGAGATCATTCTCGACCGCGCGCGGCAGCGCAACGCGCTTAACGTGGAAATGATCGAGTCGCTTGCCGCCGCGGTAGCCGCGGCCGATACGGCAGCCGACTGCCGGTGCGTCGTGATCAAGAGTTCGAGCGAGCATTTTTGCGCGGGGCGCGAACTCGCGCCGGATCGTGCGCGCGATCTGAATTCGGTGCTTGCGTACGATGATGCCTATGCCGCCATTTTCGAACGCCTGCGCGTATTGAACAAACCCTCGGTTGCGGTGGTGCGCGGCTATGCGGTCGCCGGCGGTTTTACGCTCGCGATGGGTTGCGATTTCGTCATCGCCGACGAGTCGGCGAAATTTGGCGCGGTCGAAATGAACAATCGTTTTCCAGCGGCAATCAACACCGCGCTGCTGTCGCATCTGCTCGGTCCACGACGCGCATTGGAGCTCCTGCTGCTGGGTGAAATGACCGGCGCGCGCGCGATGTACGACATGGGGCTCGTTAATCGGCTCGCAACCGACGCGGCGGCACTGTCCGCGATCGAGGCAACGCTCACTGCGCAGCTTGCCGCACTCGATCCGGCCGCTGTGCGCCTGACCAAAGAGACTCATCGCGCCACCTGCAACATGCCGCTGGCGGATGCATTAACCATGGCCAAGCAGTTGAATGCGTTGCTGCTCGCCTCTGGCCGCATAGACGACGCGAGCCGCACATTCGCGCAGCGCCGAAAGCAGTAGGCGGGCAGCGATGCGACGCGCATTTCTGGTATACTTTTCGGCGTAGTCAAAGCAATTCAAGTTCCGCATCCCCCTGCATGATCCCGCTTGTTTGCACGGCAACGCCGGTAACAACCGGATTGCGATGTTTCGATCACGGACTATCCTACAAAGGACGACATGAAGTTTGATGCAAACCGATCCGATCTCACGATCGGGGTGCTCGGCACCGGCGCCATGGGTCGCGGCATCGTGCAGGTCGCTGCCGCCGGCGGC
>JANNPG010000402.1:0-9025 GCA_031399805.1 Betaproteobacteria bacterium
CCTCCGGCGCGTGCTTTAAACCGGGCGCAGTCGGCACTACAGGCACAATTTTTGAAGTGAACGCGCCCGAATTGGGTGATGGAATCCGGATACTGACGTCCTGGCTGACCGGTTTTGGCTCATGGTCGAGCACCATCGGCAGGAACACGGCGACGATAGTCACCAAGGCTATCGCGCCGACCAAGCGCCGGCGCGCGCGTTTTCTAAGCTGCAGTTCTTCTTCGCTAATGGATTTCGCCATGTTCGTCCGGACTTTTTACCCGTTGCCGCTCCCGCATCACGGCGGCAACGGTAAGAAATGATCCGAAAACGATGATTTTATCATTATCGGCGGCCATTTTACACGCGGCATGCCATGCCGCGGCAACGCCGGAATATTCGGTTGCCGGCGCGCTCACCCCGGCGCGCGCCAATTCCGCTGCGAGTTGCGACGCGCTCGCGCCGCGCTCGCCTTGCGCGTCGGCGACCAGCCAATGCGTAATCCGGTCGCGGACTGCATCGACGACGCCGGCGATATCCTTGTCCTTGAACATCGCGAAGACCGCAATAGCCCGCCCGCCCGCCGGCATGCTGCCCAGATTGGCAGCCAGCGCGCGCGCCGCATGCGGATTATGCGCGACATCGAGGATCACCTGCGGCCGTCCCGGCAGCACCTGGAAGCGCCCCGCGACCTCCGCCTGCAACAACCCGCCGCGAACGTCCTGCAGCGTGACTGGCACGCGGTCGCGCAATCGATCAAGCGTAGCGAGGGACCCAGCCGCATTGCCCAGTTGATAAGCGCCGCGCAGCGCCGGATAGGGCAAACCATGGCGTTTGCCGCCCGGCCCCCAGTAACTCCACTGCGCGTGGTCGGCGGTAAAACCAAAATCGCGCTCAATCACCAGTAAATCGGCGCCGATCTCCTGCGCGTGCCTGACGAGCGTCGCCGGCGGGCGCGCATCCGCGCAGATCGCCGGCCGGCCGCAACGGAATATGCCCGCCTTCTCGAATCCGATGGCTTCGCGCGTATCGCCGAGATAATCCTGGTGATCGAGATCGACGCTCGCGACGAGCGCGCAATCGGCATCGAACGCGTTGACGGCATCGAGCCTGCCGCCCAACCCCACCTCCAGTATCGCGACGTCGAGTCTGGCGTCGGCGAACGCCAGCATGGCGGCCAGCGTGCCAAATTCGAAATACGTGAGCGAAGTGTCGCCGCGCGCCGCCTCGATGCGCTCAAATGCTCCGCGCAATATGTCATCGTCTGCTTCGCTGCCACCGATACGCACGCGTTCGTTATAGCGCAGGAGGTGCGGCGAGGTAAAACAGCCGACGCGATAACCCGCATGCAGCAGTATCGCCTCGAGCATGGCGCAGCAGGACCCCTTGCCGTTGGTGCCGCCGACGGTGATGATCGCAAAACCGGGGGAGATGCCGAGCGCCCGCGCGACGCGCGCGACGCGTTCGAGCCCCATCGCGATGGCCTTCGGGTGCAGACGCTCGAGATACTCGAGCCATTGCGCAAGCGTGCGCTGTGGAGTATCAACCACGGAGATTTACCGTCACGCCGGGCCAAGAGTCCGTAACAGCGTGAAACACGTGAGCGCGCGTTTCATGCTGTTACGGACTCTATACTCAGGCGGCAGCAGGCAGCTTCAACAGCAGCGTGATGACGTTGGCGAGCTTGTCGCGCATTTCGCGCCGATCGACTATGAGATCGATGGCGCCGTGCTGGAGCAGGAATTCGGAGCGCTGGAAACCTTCGGGCAATGTTTCGCGCACGGTCTGCTCGATCACGCGCGGCCCGGCAAACCCGATCAGCGCGTTCGGCTCGGCGAACACCACGTCGCCGATCAATGCAAAGCTCGCCGAGACCCCACCCATCGTCGGATCGGTAAGCACTGAAATAAAGGGCAGCTTTTTGGCGCCCAATTGCGTGAGCGCGGCGCAGGTTTTCGCCATCTGCATCAGCGACAAGAGGCCCTCCTGCATGCGCGCGCCACCGCTCGCGGTAAAGCACACGAAGGGCAGCTTTTGCTCGAGGCATGCCTGCACGCCGCGCGTGAAGCGTTCGCCGACCACCGAGCCCATCGAGCCGCCGAGGAATCTGAATTCGAACACTGCGGCGACCAGCGGAATGGTCTTGATGCTGCCCTGCATCACGACCAGCGCATCGTCTTCCTCGGTATCTTTGCGCGCTTCTTCAAGACGCTCGATATAGCGCCGGCTGTCCTTGAACTTGAGCGTGTCGACCGGCAGGACTTCGTGGCCGATCTCGTAGCGGCCCTCGGGATCGAGCAGACTGTCGAGACGCTCGCGCGCCGACAGCCGGTTGTGGTGATTGCATTTCGGACAAACGTACAGGTTCTGCTCGAGGTCCGTGCGATAGAGCACCGCCTCGCAGGCATCACACTTGCTCCACAGCCCTTCGGGAACGTTTTTTTTCGGGCTGCCGCCATCGCGATTGATCTTGGGCGGCAACAGTTTCTTCAACCAACTCATGGCGTTAGCCTTTCAGCGGTCGAGCGCACTGCGGATATCCTTAACCAGAATTGAAATATTGTCCAGCACGCGTTCGCGCGGGCTCGCTTCGATCTCCTGCACCAGCCGGCTGCCGATGACAACTGCATCCGCGACTTGCGCCACTGCCCGCGCGGTTTGCGCGTCGCGTATGCCGAAGCCAACGCCTATTGGCAGCTTGATGTGCGCGCGTATGGCCGGCAGTTTGCGCGCCACTTCATCGATATCGAGGTTCGCCGCGCCGGTCACGCCACGCAATGAGACATAGTAAACGTAACCGCGCGCGTAGCGCGCGACTTCCTTGATGCGCGACTCAGTCGAGGTCGGCGAGAGCAGAAATATCGCGTCAATTTCCCGGTCGGCGAGCAATTCGGACAGGCGGCCGGCTTCCTGCGGCGGGTAATCGACGACCAGCACACCATCCACTCCGGCGGCGCGCGCCGCGTCCGCAAACTTGTCGTAGCCCATCGCTTCGATCGGATTGGCATAACCCATGAGCACCACGGGCGTCGCGCTGTTGGTCCGCCGGAATTCGGCGGCGAAACCAAGCACGTGCCTGAGCGATGTACCGTGCCTCAACGCACGCTCGCTCGACCGTTGAATTGTAGGTCCGTCCGCCATGGGGTCCGAAAACGGCACGCCCAATTCGATCACGTCGGCGCCCGCTGCCGCCAGCGCGTGCATCAGTGGCACCGCCATGGCGGGGTCGGGATCGCCGGCGGTGACAAACGGGATCAGCGCCTTGCGGTTTTGCTTCTTGAGCGCAGAAAAAGTGGCGGCGATGCGTGACATCAGCAAACCCGTAAGGCGTGAGGAGTGAGGAGTGAGGCGAAACGACTCACGACGGCTTTGATTTTACGCCTTACGCCTAACACCTCCCGCCTCACTCGAATTTCAGTCCGGACTTCTCGGCGACCGTATGCATGTCCTTGTCGCCGCGGCCCGACAGATTGATGAGCAATATCTGGTCCCTCTGCATGCGTGGCGCCATTTTCGCGGCATACGCAAGCGCATGGCTCGATTCGAGCGCCGGAATAATGCCTTCGAGACGGCACAGGTTGTGAAACGCCGCAAGCGCTTCATCGTCGGTCACCGCGACATACTCGGCGCGGCCGCTATCCTTCAACCACGCGTGCTCGGGTCCGACACCCGGATAATCGAGCCCGGCGGAAATCAAGTGCGTCTCGATGATCTGACCGTCGTCGTCCTGCATCAGGTAGGTGCGGTTGCCGTGCAGGACGCCGGGTTTGCCCGCGCACAGCGTGGCCGCATGCTTGCCGGTCTCGAGTCCGTGGCCGGCGGCTTCGACGCCGATCAGCCGCACTTTTTCGTCCGCGATATACGGATAAAAAAGCCCCATCGCATTCGATCCGCCGCCCACGCATGCCAGTAACGCATCGGGTTGACGGCCGGCCATCTCCAGCATCTGCGATTTTGCCTCGATACCGATCACCGACTGAAAATCGCGCACCATCATCGGATATGGATGCGGGCCGGCGACGGTACCGATGATATAGAACGTCTCATTCACATTGGTGACCCAGTCGCGCATCGCTTCGTTGAGGGCGTCTTTCAGTGTCTTGGAACCGGATTCGACCGGCACGACACTTGCACCCAGGAGTTTCATGCGATATACGTTCTGCGCCTGGCGTTTGATGTCCTCGGCGCCCATGTAGACGACGCACTGCATGCCGTAGCGCGCGGCGACGGTGGCGGCAGCAACGCCGTGCTGGCCCGCGCCGGTCTCGGCAATCACGCGCGGCTTGCCCATGCGCTTCGCCAGCAGCGCCTGGCCGACCGTGTTGTTGATCTTGTGCGCGCCGGTGTGATTGAGATCTTCGCGCTTCAGGTAAACCTGCGCGCCGCCGAAATGCTCGGACCAGCGTTTGGCGTGATAGACCGGGCTCGGCCGGCCGACGTAGTGCTTTAACTCGTATTCGAACTCGGCGCGGAAGGCCGGGTCGTGACGATACTGCTCGTACTCGGCCTTCAGCTGGTCGAGCGCGTCGATCAGCGTTTCGGCGACGAACACGCCGCCGTACTGGCCAAAATGTCCGCTTTCGTCGGGCAAGTCATACATCTGCACTGCGCACCTCTTTCATAAATTCTGCTATTTTGCGCGCGTCCTTGATGCCGGGACTCGCTTCGACGCCCGAACTCACGTCGACCGCCCACGGCCCCACAGTACGTATCGCCGCCGCAACGTTTGCGGGGTTAAGCCCGCCCGACAATATTACCGGCAGCGGCAAATCGCGCGGTATGAGACTCCAGTCGAATGCGGTGCCGGTGCCGCCATGCGCGCCCGGCACGAACGCATCGAGCAGCAAACCGCCCGCCCCGGCGTAAAGACGCGCGTATTGTAGCAAATCGACGCCTGCTTTGACGCGCAGCGCCTTGATGCAGGGCACGCCGAATTGCAAACAGAAATCGGGCGACTCTTCGCCGTGAAACTGCAGCAGGTCGAGCCGCGCGTGCTCAAGCACACGGTCAATCTCGCCCGCCGCGGAATTTACGAACAATCCCACCGTCGTGACGAACGGCGGCAACGCTTTGATAATTTCCGCGGCACGGGCGGCGGCGATATTACGCGGGCTTTTGGCATAAAACACGAAACCCAAGGCGTGGGCGCCCAGACGTGCCGCTGCCTGCGCGTCCTCGTACCGCGTGATGCCGCAAATTTTGACTGCTGTCACCATGGCTACGGTCAATTCTCGTCGAACCACGCCCGGCGCGCGAGCGGTGGTAATCCCCACTTCGCATCATAGCTCACGTGCGCCAGATAAAGTCCGGCTGCATCCAGCGTCGGCGCCGCAAGCGCGCGATCGCGGCTTGCCAGTACTTCGCGGGCCCACGCCGGATCGTGCCTGCCTTTGCCGACATACACGAGGCAACCGACGATGTTGCGCACCATACGATGGAGGAAGGCGTTGGCCGCCAGCTCGAACACGACGTAGTCGCCGCTCCGCCTGACGTCCAGGCGCCGCAGTTCGCGCACCGGGGACCGGGCCTGACATTCGGACGAGCGGAATGCGCTGAAGTCATGCTCGCCCAGAAGCAACGGCGCGGCCTCACGCATGCGGATAACGTCGAGCGGCGCGTGGCACCAGCCGGCGCGGCCCTGATTAAGCGCCGGCCGCACGGGATGGTTCAGCAGAACATAACGGTAACAACGCTCCTGCGCGGAATAACGCGCATTGAAGTCCTCCGGCACTGGCCGCATCCAGGTCGCCGCCACACCCGCCGGCAATAGCGTATTGGTGCCGCGTAACCATGCCGAGTCGGGACGCGCCGCGTTACAATCGAAATGCACCACTTGCGCCAGTGCGTGCACGCCCGCGTCGGTGCGACCCGCGCATATCGTCGCGATTTTTTCACCCGCGATGCCGGATAGCGCGCGCTCAAGGGCGTCCTGCACCGCGCATCCCGATGACTGGGTTTGCCAGCCGCAAAACGCACTGCCGTTGTACTCGATTCCGAGCGCGATTCTCATCGCAGGTTAGCAACCTTTAAAACAAAACTGGCTGCACCGTAGCGCAGCCAGTCCATGCAATCGAGCGGTGAAACCGGCGAACACGCTGGCCGGCGAACCGCCGCGCCCCTGTCAGCCGAGAGTATCGAGCAACTGTTTGGCTTCCACCTGCTGAGCGGCGTCACCCTCCTTGATAACTTCCTGCAGAATTTCGCGCGCGCCGTCCTTGTCGCCCATCTCCTGATATGCCTTGGCGAGATCGAATTTCGTCTGCACGTCGTACCAATGATCGTCTTTGGCGCCGCCAGCGGGTGCCGCGGCGTCCACCTTGGGCGCGTCATCGAGACTGAGGCTGATGTCATCAAGCTTCAAATCGGGCACGATTGGCGCGGCAGGTGCCGCGCCACCAAACTCGAAATCGGGATCGGGCGAAACCACGGAGCTGGCGACGCCCGGCGCCGCCGGTTCAGCCGACGCGGTGCTGCCGATGTCGAAATCCATTTTGAGACCGGTTGCCTTGGCCTGATTTTCCGGGCTGATGATCATCGTGCTGTCGTCGTTGAATTCCTGGTTCGCGCCTGCGCGCGTCGCCGGCGCTGCCGCCTTGGCATCAAAGTTGAAATCGATTACGCTCACCATCGGCACCGCGGAGTCACCGGTAACGTCGGTCTTCGTCGCATTCTCCGGAGGCGCATCAACAATCAGATCCGGGACCATCGCCGTGGCGTTTCCGCTGCCCGCCGGCACATTCAGCGTAAAGTCGGGCGTAGCGACTGCGCCGTCACCCGAAAAGGCCTTGGCGATCAGGATCGCCGAGTCCTGCGTGATGTCCTGGGTCGCCACCGTTTCGTCCGGCGCGGCCGACATGCCCGCCAGTTCCCCGGGCTGCATTATCATCGTCTTTTCAGCAATGGCGCTATCGAGCGACACATCGAGCGACACATCGGTCGTGGTCGCGTTGCCGGCGCCCGGTGACAAGTCCAGATCGAAATCGAGATCGGTGCCGGATATCGCGCCGCCTGCCGCCGGTACTGCCGCGGCTGGCGCCGACTTGCCGGCTTCATAGAGCGCATTTTCAGGTTCGAAGGCGTAACCCATCCCCGCTGCCTTAATCCAGCCATCACCCGTGCCCGAGGTCTGCACATGCAGATTGCGGGCGATTTTCTCGAATTTGGTCTTATCCTTGCGCCCGGCATAAATCTGCAACAACTTGAGTTGCGCCTCTTCATGCTGCGGATTTTTCGCGAGCGCCTCTATCAACACTTCTTCCGCCTGCGCATCGCGGCCGAAGTTGAGATACAGATCGGCTTCAGCCAGCGGATCGACGTCATCGCTGCCGGCAACAACCGGTGAGACCAGCGGGGAAGCCGCCATCGCGGTGGTGGCAGCGCCCCTGCCCACGGCCGGCGCGGTTCTTTCGGCCTTTTCATCTCCGCCGCCATCCTGCCCGCGTCGCCGGCGCGCGAGCCAGTACACTCCGCCGATGACTGCAAGCGCACCCAGCCCGCCGCCAAGGTAAACGGGATCAGTGGCTGCGCTGATAATCTGATCGACGAGGTCAGGTTCCGGCGCGGGCTTGGGCGGCGGCGCAGCAACCTTGGGCTTGGCTTTGGGCGGCGCGGGCTGCTCCGCTTTGGGCACTTCAGCTTTGGGCACCTCCGCTTTGGGCACCTCAGCTTTGGGCGCCTCCGCCTTCGGGGGTTCGACGACCGGCGGTTTTTCCGGCGGCGCCGCTTTCTGCTCGCCCTTCGGTGCTTCAGTCAGCGCTTTGGCGGGCTCAGGTTTTGCCGGCTCCGCTTTGGCGGGCGGCGGCGCTTTTTCAGGCGTCACCGTCGGTGCCGGAGTCACCGCGGTTTTGGCCGCCGGCGCGATACCCTTGATCTCGAGCAGACGCTGCATGTCCTTGATGTTTTTTTCGAGCTGCGCGACGCGATCGTTGGCTTCCGTGAGCGATTTTTCGCGCGCAACCGCCTCTTCTTCCAGCATGCGCACGCGATCTTTCGCCGCTATCGGTTTACCGCTGCCGGCCTTGCCTGGAGCAGGACTTTCGCCCTTCGACAGCTTCAGCACTTCCTTGGGCGCTTCTTTGCCGGCGGCTTTATCGTCAACTGCGGTCGTGATCTTGCCGCTCGCTGCGGACTTGGTCGATTCTTGCGCCGGCGCCGCGCCCGCTGCTTCTGCGAGCTTGAGGCGGTACGCATTCCAGTCCGCAGCTTGCACGCGCACTTCCTTCAGGGCGGCCGGCTGCGGTGTCTGCGCAACGCTTTCTTTTTCCGGAACGCGCAGGATCTTGCCGGTCTTCAGCCGGTTCATGTTGCCGGCAAATGCATCGGTGTTATCGCGATAAAGACTGACCAGCATCTGCTCGAGCGTGACGCCTTCGGGCTTCACGCTCGCGGCAATCTTGGCCAGTGTATCGCCACGTTTGACCGCATAATCGGCAACTCCGGCTTTGGCCGCGGCCGCTGGGCGCGGGCCCGCCGGCACTCTGACTGCAGGCGCTCGCGGCGACGGTTCCAAGGGTGCCGCGACTACGGGCGGCGGCGGCGCCACCGGCTTCGTCTCGGGTGCCGCGGGGGGCACAGTGGGTGCGATTGGAACTGGCGCCGGGGCGGAGGCCGCGTAGCTCGGCGGGTCGATCAGCGCGGTGTACTCACGCACCAGTCGTCCTTGCGCCCAACTCAACTCCACCAGTACGGACAGGAAAGGCTCGTTGACCGGCCGCGTCGAAATGATCTTGATGTAGGCCTTGCCATCGGCGCGCCGCTCGATGCTCAGCCGCACTCCGATCAGCGCCGGACTGTATTGGATTTTGGCCTGCTGAAATGCGTCGGGTGAGGCGATGCGCGCGGTAAGCGAGGCGAGTTCATCCTTCTGCACCGACATCAGATCGATTTCCGCGGACAGCGGCTGACCTAATGTGGACAAAATCGTGAGTTTGCCCAACCCGGCTGAGTAAACAACCCATGGGTACAGCAGGAATACTCCTACCCATAACCATGTTTTATATGGGAATTTGCGCACAGCCCAACCTCTTGTTTTTTTCTGCAACAAGTA